>CACYDK010000020.1 GCA_902773155.1 uncultured Ruminococcus sp. | reverse complement strand
TAGACCTCGAAGTTATAGACCTTTACCGTGACTGCCGTTCAAAGAATATGAGCAAGGCCGAGTTTTTGAGGCTCGCGTCTCAAATCAAGGGCGTGTATGTTCCTGCTCTTTACGATATCGAATACAACGACGACGGAACATTAAAGAGCTTTATCCCAAGGGACAACGCTCCGGCTGTGATCGAAAAACGTCTGATTATGAACATGGACGAGAGCTTTTACCCGGATAATTTCGTTGTTCCAAATATCGAGATCGTTCATGACAGAGCTGTTCAGGAGATATTCAGAGGATGTATTCGCGGCTGCCGGTTTTGTCAGGCAGGATTTATCTACAGACCCGTTCGCGAAAAATCTGTTGACGTTATCAATAATCAATGTAAGCTTCTCTGTGATAATACTGGCTACGATGAGGTATCGCTCTCCTCACTTAGCTCGAGCGATTACACCGATATCATCGGACTTCTTACTAAGCTCAACAGCTGGGCCAATGACGATAAGGTGAGTATTTCTCTGCCGTCGCTCCGAGTCGACGGCTTCTCCGACGATATTTTAAATAAAATAAAAACAGTGCGTAAAAGCGGTCTTACTTTCGCTCCGGAAGCAGGAACTCAGCGTATGAGGGATGTAATAAACAAAAATGTCCTTGAGGACGAGCTGATGAAAACCTGTTCAAAGGCGTTTAACGGCGGATGGACCAAGGTCAAGCTTTATTTTATGATAGGCCTTCCAACCGAAACTATGCACGATGTTGAAGGTATAGCTGATTTAGGTCAAAAGGTAGTGGACACTTACTACAGATGCGAAAATAAACCAAAAGGCAAGAGCGTCACTGTTACTATTTCGACCTCGTCCTTTGTTCCAAAGCCGTTTACTCCTTTCCAGTGGTTTGGCCAGAATAGCAGAGAATTGCTGATGGATAAACAACGGCATTTAAAGGATTCCATCAAAACAAAAAAGATAAACTACAATTATCACGACGCTGACACGAGCTTTCTTGAGGCGGTATTCGCCCGCGGCGACCGAAAGCTCTGCGCTGTTCTCGAAAAAGCTTGTGAAAAAGGCTTCCATTTTGACGGTTGGAGCGACTGCTTTTCGCTGACCAACTGGCTTGAGTTATTCGATGAATGCGGCGTTGATCCCGATTTCTACGCGACAAGAGAACGAGCGCTTGACGAGCTTCTTCCCTGGGATTTTCTGGATTACGGGGTTACAAAGCGGTTTCTGATAAGGGAACGCGATAAGGCCTATGCCGATACGGTCACTGAGCATTGCCGGCTTAAATGCAATAACTGCGGAGCGGCAAAATACGGCGGAGGTGTTTGCTATGAAAGACGTTAGGATATGGTTTACCAAGGATAACGAATGCCGGTATATTTCGCATCTTGACTTAAACCGATGTATGCTCAGAGCCTTGCACAAAAGCAGGATCCCGATATGGCACACCGAGGGCTTTAACGTTCATCCATACGCCACGTTTCCGCTTCCTCTATCGCTTGGATTCAGGGGAGAGAGGGAGTGTATGGATGTAAGGCTGGTTGAAGAGTTCGATTTCAGCGATCTAATATCCTCAATGAACGCATGTTTGCCTTTAGGAATACGACTTTTTGATGTAACCGAGCCATTGATGAAGGCTAAGGAAATAACCTTTGCGGACTTCAAAATCCGTGTAACCGCCGAAGGGGTCTCGCCCGATGAGTTGTATAGAAATATGAAAGAGGTTTTTGAGCTTCCTGAAATCACAGTCGAAAAGAAAACTAAGAAAAAGGGAATAAAGGAAATAGATATAAAGCCTTACATTAACAGGATCAATGTTGAACGCAATATCGGCGGAGCCATTATTAACATAACCCTGCCGGCCGGAAGCACTACTAACATAAACCCGCTGTTATTTCAAAAGGCCGTCGAAAAGTATTACGGTCTTGAAGTCTATTTTGACGTTACAAAACAGGAAATGTACAATGCGGATATGAAGCCGTTCAGATAGTATTCAAGAAATGCGCGCAAGACGCGCATTTCGCTTTTTATCGCACGTTTCTGCAACGCGACGGCCTAAAAGGACTGTTTTCTATACGGCCTTTCGAATCCCCATCTCTAAAAGAAAAAAGGAGCACCGAAGTGCTCCGTATTCTTTGGCGCAGAGATGGGGATTCGAACCCCAGATACGGTGATATCCGTATACATGATTTCCAATCATGCTCCTTCGGCCAGCTCGGACAT
>CACYDK010000019.1 GCA_902773155.1 uncultured Ruminococcus sp. | reverse complement strand
GGCCGTTGGTAGCGGAAATAGGACTTGAACCTACGACACTTCGGGTATGAACCGAATGCTCTAGCCAGCTGAGCTATTCCGCCACGTATGCTGATTTATTAAATCAGCATTTGTAATTATAGCGTATTAATGCCTTTTTGTCAATACAATTTTTAATCATTTTTGATCGGCGTTGCACTAATAATATGCGGCTGATATATTTGCGGGTCATGGCGGCTGATATAGAATCATAAACGCAAAAAGCGGCGGCTCAGGATTATCTGAGCCGCCTTGATGAGATTTAGTTATTATTTAACTGTCTTGGAGCCTGTTACAGCATCGGTTGTTACCTTAACTACAGCGTCCTTCGGGAGAGCCTTTAAGATGTTAAGTGTAGCAACACCGTCTACAAAGTCTACCTTAGCCCTGCTGTCGCTGGACATTACGTTCTCGATATAGTCGGAAGCCTTAACGCCTTCTTCTACGTTTTCGAGGGTGATGTATGTGGACTCAGTGGGCTTGTAGTCAGTCTTGACGTTATCGTTCTTGTCGAGACAGGTGATCGTGATAGCGCTCGATGTGAGGTCTACAGCGTAGCGTACAGCGTCGCTGGGAACTACGTCGATCTTAGTGCTCTTTGTAGAAATAGTTATCGGGCTGGACTTACCTACAGCCGGGATAGAAGCGGTGAAGTAGATCTTGCCGGCCTTCTGGGTTGTAAGGTTAACTGTGGCTACGCCGTCGACAAATGTTACGTCGGCAAGCTGTGTTCCGCCCAAGTTGCCCTTCTCGTCGTACTCCTTGAACTCAACTTCCTTATAGGTCTTGTTGTAGGTTGTGAGGAGCTCGTTGGACTTTTCGTCCTTGTTGTAAGCCTTGAGTGTAAGAGCTACTGTCTGGCCTGACTTGTACTCGCCGTTCTCGATGGAGGCAACGATCTCGCTGAGGTTATCGTAGATAACGATCGGTCTCGGATCGGATGTCTTGTAAACGAGCTCGGTCTTGTAGTACATCTCGATATAGAACTGGAGGTCGGCGCCTGTCTTGTAGCTCTTCTTGAGAGCCTCGACTGTGATGTAGCCGTTGCCGTCCTTGTCTACGCCGGATGCGATGGAGCTGATGTAAGCGGCGCCTTCCTTAACAACGAAGATGAAGCTTACGTCGCCGCCTGTCCACTTCTCGCCGTGGTTGTCGAGAACGTCGATTTCGAACTTGAACTGCTCGCCTGTTACGAGCTCAACTGTCTCGTCGACCTTAACGTTCTTAATAACGATAGTGTTGGGCTTTCTTGCCTCGTTGATGTCGAAGCGGTACTCGGAAACTACTGTGTTGCCGTCCATATCGTAGGCTGTGTAGGTGATAGCTACGTTCTTGGCGGCCTCTGTTACGCTCTTGGCGGAAAGATTGATATAATCGCCGTCCTTGGAGGGAACAAAGTTGTATGTGAGAGTGCCCTTGGCGTTTGTTGTCTTTTTGAACAGCTTCTGATATGTAGCTGTGGAAACGTTGCCCGCGATGATATCGTCGCCGTACTGGTCAACAAATGTGATCGGGAGCTTAACCATTGAGCTGTCGCCCGCGATGAGAGTGTACTTCTCCTCGGGGAACTTGATCTTGATCGGAACAGGAGCCTTGAGAACATCGATCTTAAGAGAGGATGTCTTGAGGTCGTTACCCTGGATAGTGATAGTGGCTTCGCCGTCCTTGTCGGGAGCAACCTTAACCTGGAGCTTGCCTTCATATACGGAAGGAGCGGAAACGAGGTCGGGATTGCTGGACTGAGCGGTGAACTGGTTGTTGTAAGCGCCTGCGGCGTAGAGCGACCAGTCGATATCGTTGCCGTAGTTATCCTTGGCTGTGTATGTGAGAACATAGGGCTGCTCGGTTGCGTTCTCATAGATCTTGCCGGCCTCGAGGCCTTCGAGAACGATGCTCTCAACGAGGAGAGACTTAACGTCAACCTTGGCGGTGTCGTTGATCTCGATGGGATTGTCCTTGTACTCGGCCTTAACGTTGAAGGATGTATCGTCAACCTTGATCTCGTCGATGTTCTTGAGTCCGTCAAGAGCGAGGTAGCCCTCGTAGACGTCGATCTTTGTGATGAGCTTGAGGTCAACGTCGGGTCTTGAGCAGTTGAGAGTCCATGTGAACTTATCTGCTGTAATGTTCTTGATGGGATCGCCGTAGTTGTCGAGCGCGTTGAAGTAAATCTTTGCGCCGTTGGCCTTCGGGATGGCGTTTGTTGTGATCTTGATCTGCTTTACGTCTCTCTTCTCGAGCTCTACCTCAGCTTTGAGCTTGGTGCTGTCGAGAGAAACTGTATCGGAGCTGATCTCTACTGTGTAGCCTGTGCCCTCAAAATCGGAGTCTGTTGTAAGAACGATGGCGGCGTCGCCGTCCCACTTAACAACGGGCTTGAGCTCTGTGATACCCTTCTTGAGAGTAACCTTTACCGCGTCGTGGTCGTCGGCAGATATAGGAGCTGTGAGCTCAACGCGGAGAGTGTCGGCGTGAACAGCCTTGAAGGAGGCGATTCCGGGAGCGCTGTCTGTAACTGTAACAACGCATACAGCGGAAGCGGCTGTGCCGGTTACCGTTACCGTTATGTTAGCGGTACCGTTGCCAACTGCTGTGATTGTGCCGTCAGCGGCAACTGTGGCTACGGCTTCGTCGGAGGAAGCGTAGGTAAAGTTGGCCTCGGCGCCCTCAACGATGGGGTTGAGCTTCTTTGTGCCGCCTAAGAAGAGGGCGAGCTTATCTTCAACGCCGGAGATCTTGGCGTCGATCTTAGCGTTAACGGTAACGTTAACTGTGCCGGAAACAACGTTGCCGGCCGCGTCATAGGCCTTAACGGTGATAACAACGGGAGCGTTGTTGGCCTTTAAGCCGGAAACAATACCGCTGGAGTTTACTGTGGCGGTGTACTCGTTGGAGGACTGATACTCGACCTTGGCGATCTCTACGCCGGGAGTATCGGAAACTACCTTGATCTGGGAAGTAGCGCCTTCACTGATAACAGCGGGCTCGGCGGTAACCGTGATCTTTTCGAGCTTGTCCGCGGGAGCGGCTGTGGGAGCCTCTGTCGGGTCAACTACGGGAGCATCCGTAGGAGTCTCTGTGGGAGCCTCTGTGGGAGCGGCTGTGGGAGCCTCTGTCGGTGTAGTCTCCGGAACGACCGTGGGCTTGACCGTTACCTTGATCTTCTTGGAGAGCTTTTTGCCCTTCTTGCTTTTTGCCTTTGTTGTAACCGTGATAGTCGCGGTCTTTTTCTTGGTGAGGTTTTTAGCGGAAATCTTTACGGATTGACCGGAAACCTTAGCTGTAGCTACCTTCTTGTTAGAAGTTTTTACTGTGAATTTTTTGCTGGCAGAGCCGCTTACCTTTACGGTAACCTTTACCTTCGTGCTCTTGCCTGCGTTTACCGTTACTTTGCTCTTAGCAACGGAAATGGATTTAACGTATTTCTTCTTGGCGGCGAACGCTGAGGGAACGCCTACCGCGATAACGCTTAAACCCATCACTACAGAAAGCGCCGTAGCGGCAACCTTCTTAAACAGTGAGTTTTTCTTCATTTCATCAACCTCCGTTTTGGAATTTTTATTCACGGTAAACCGTGAAATATACAAACACTGTATACGGTTTCATTATAATAATCCGCTGAGTCTTTGTCAATATTTTATAGGTAATTTTTGAAAAAAGAATAATAAACAAGAACGTCATTTTTGGACAAAACAACGGAGCTTTATCCTCGCGGATATCGCTTTGTTTTTGCCTTATAAAAAAGGAAAGCATAATTCGCTGATTTTTAAAATAACAAAGAAAAAATTTAATAAATATTTTGAAAATTGCCTATTTTTGGGCAATTTTTTTCGGTTTTTCAGGTATAAGTAGGAGGCGATACTATGATTACAATAAAACGCAACGGAAAATTCGTTATTCCGGAGGGAGAGTCGTTCATCGGTTACGAGGGCGACAACCTCAACGCGCGCAAGGAGTTTTTTGTCGAGCAGCTCACGGACGTGAGCCTGATTTACCGTATGTACCTCGAATTCGACGACGGTACCGTAAACTTCTTTATACTTCAGAGCGAGGTCGGCCAGGGAGGAACGAGGCTCGTCTGGGACATCACCAACGATCAGATCTTTAAAAGCGGGCTCGTAAAGCTCCAGATCAAGGGCTCAAACAGCAGCGGTACGGTATTCCACAGCGCCGTTACCACCGTTATTGTCTCGGCCTCGATCGAATTCGGCGAGAGCTTCGGCGAAAAGGCCAACTCTGAGTTTCTGAGACACGAGGAGTACTTGAACTCGCTTGTGGCGCTCGAGCAGGAGAACCGCGCCGCGGCCGAGAGTCTGCTGGAACAGATCAGTCAGGGCGCCTCGCAGGCTTCGGGGCTAATTGATACCGAGGATATCGCTGACGGAGCGATCACGAACGAGAAAATCGAGCTCGCGGCGATATCTCAGGACAAGCTACAGCCGAGGGTGCAGACAGCGATCGAAACGGCCAGAGTCGCGCTTAAATACGTGGATTCGACCGACGCCCCGATCTCTACTCTCGCTCAGCTTTCACAGTACGACCAGCCGCATACGGTTTATATGTTTACCGTCAGCGGAGAGCTTTCGACCCTGCTGCAGCTCGGAGTTTACGGCGGTATCGCTACGGCTCAGATCATCAACGGGGTGAGATATATCCATACGCTGACCTCAGACAAATGGTTCCGCACCGATCGGCTCCAGGCAACAACCGTCACCGAGGTCGGCACAAAGCTGTCCGTTCTCGGTATTTCCGACCACCCGGTCGGTTTTGATTATATCGATACGTTCTCTCGTAAGCGCGACGAGCTCTACGCCTATATGCTCGCGGCAGGCGAGCTTTACGAGGGCTCTCCTATAATGAACGTGCTTTTGATGCAGGTCGATTCGACCAGTCAGATAATAATAGCCGAGGGCACGATCTATTCCCGTAGCTACAGCTCCCAGAGCGGCACCTGGAGCAATCCTCTGCCGTCTGTGCTCAGCGACGCGGACGGGGTAATCAGAATGCGGCATTTCAACGGCAGCATAATAGCGGTTTCCGGCCAGAGCTCGGCGGCGTGGCCGTCGCCAAACGACAGCACTATCCCGACCACAGCTTTCGTGAAAAACTGGCTCAACCGTTTAAGAGACGAGATCTCGATCGACGGGATCCCCGACAACGCTGTAAGCTGGGCAAAGCTCGGAACCGGAGTTCAGGGGATACTCACAAGCCACACCAACCGCCTCAACTCGCTCGAGACCTCGGTCGGAAACATAAACACAGCTCTCCAGAGCCGTCTGAACGGAGGTGTCTGATATGCCTAACAGCTTAGCCGAAAACGTCGCTCAGGCGATAAGCGATTTTGACTCGATAAAACAGGCCGTCGAGGCTAAGGGCGTCGCCGTCGGAAACACTCCGACCTCGGGCTACGCGACTCTTATAGAGAGCATTTCGCGCCCGGGTATCCACCCGATCTACGGCGTAAAAGGATTGTATCGGAGCAGCCCCGCTCTCGACAGAACCGACGACGCTGTGGGCAAGAGCTTCACGATAAACAATTCGACCGGAGCGGTCAGCTCGGATTTTGACGCTTTGTTCCCGTGGAGTGAGGCCGAGATCATCAACGATACTGCCGGAAAAATGCTAAAGCTCCCGGATATGTATTTCCGCATAGGCACCGACCAGAATATGAGGCTCACGGACGTCGCTGTATCTAAGGCTCCGTCCGGCTACGGAAAGTGGTACAAGGTCGATTCCTTCGCTGTGGGCTGCTACAAGGGCTTCGTTGAAAACAACCGCCTTACCAGTCAGAGCGGAAAAACCCTCTCGACGGGAACGCTTTCCCAGTTCCGTACCTGGGCAAGAGCAAACGGAAACGGCTATTTCGATTACGACCTCTACCACAGAACAGCGCTTATTTTTCTCTGGTGGATCGAGTTCGCGACAAAAAAGTCGGACGATATCATGAGAGGCGTTATCTCGGGCTCCGGCACCATGGGCGGAAATACGCTGAAACAGACCGGCGGTACAAACAGCCTTGCTACGCCGAGCGGATTTGAGCTTACGAGAAAACAAATGCGCTGGCATTATATAGAGGATTTTATAGGCAACACCTACGATCTGGTCGACGGCGTGTATTTCAACCGAGATGGATATCCCTGCTATGTAACCGCCGACCCGTCTCAGTTCAGCGACAGCCTGAACGAAACGGGAACGGCTCTGCCGTACAGTACTCCGGCATCCGGTTGGATCAAGGCGATCGGCTGGGATGAAAGCAATCCCTTCCTTTGTATGCCGATAGAAACATCCTCGGAGGCCTCCGGCACGACTTATTTCTGCGACAACGCCAGTACCGGAAGCGCCGCGGCGAGAGTTATGATGTCCGGCGAAATGTACAAGGCCGCGTCGTCGTCATACGGACGAGGTCTTACAAGCTACTCGCAATGCTCCGCCGGCAGCTCGGACGACGATCGGGGCTCCCGACTGCTAAAAACCTTCTCCTGAATAAAATGCAAAAAAGCTGTGAGGAATGAAGCTTTCCGCTTCATCTCTTCACAGCATTTTTTTGATATCGTTGAGCTGTATGAAAGCGTTTGCTACTTCCAAAAGCTCAGCTTGCTTTCGTCCAAGCCTATGTCTCTGCCCCTGAAAACGGGGTTGAGGCCTTTTTTCTTCTGCTTTTCGTAGTCCCTGAGCGCCTTTACGGCCACTCCCGAGAGTATCGCGCAGCACGGTATGTTTATCAGCGTCATACCGCCCATCGTTATGTCCGCTATCGTCCACGCAAAGCTCATCGGCAGAAGCGCGCCGACAAAAATGACGATTATACAGCCCGCGTAGAAGAATCGCATAAACTTTTTGGAGGGCTTTTTCTTTTTGTTCATATACGCGAGCGCGTTGTCGACGTAGTAAAGGTTTCCGATAAGAGTAGTAAAGGCGAACAGCACCATCGCTATCGTGATGAATATCGGGCCGAAATCGCCGAGCACTGTCGAAACGGCGTTTTGAACGTAGGGCGCGCCGGAAACATCCTCGCTGATCCCAACGCCCGAGGCTATGCACATGAGCGCCGTGGCGGTGCACAGGAGCATGGTGTCGATGTATACGGAAACAGTCTGCACAAGACCCTGCTTTACGGGGTGAGTAACATCGGCCGAGGCCGAGGCGTTCGGAGCGGAGCCCACGCCGGCTTCGTTGGAGTAAAGGCCGCGCTTGATTCCGTATACCATACAGGAACCGCTGAGTCCGCCGAAAATCGCTCTGAAATCGAAGGCGTCCTTAAAAATCATCGCGAAGGTGTTCGGGATGTTCGGAATGTGGAAGGCGATAATGATGAGCGAAACCAGCACGTAGCCTATGCCCATGAAGGGAACGATCTTTTCGGTGAGCTTGAGGATCCTTTTGCCTCCTCCGAAGAGGCAGATACCTACAGCGACCGCTAGCACCAATCCGATGATCACCGGAGTCCAGGTCTTGTCGTAAAAGCCGTATACCTCGAACGAGGACTGGAGGTTGTAGGAGCAAAGAAGGTTGAAGCCGAAGGCGTAGGTGGCAATCAAAAACACACAGAAAACAACCGAGATAACCGGCTTTTTCAGCGCCTGCTCGATGTAATAGGCCGGGCCGCCGTAGCCGTTTCCGTCCTTGTCCTTGCGTTTGTAAATTTGGGCGAGAGTACTCTCGATAAACGCGGACGACGCGCCGATAATACACATTATCCACATCCAGAAGCAGGCTCCCGGACCTCCCAGGCAGATCGCCGTGGACACTCCGACGATGTTTCCGGTGCCGACTCGCGAGGCGGTCGAGACCATAAGCGCCTGAAAGGACGATACCTTCTGTTCGCCCGAGGGCTTCTCCATGATCAGCCTGCACGACTCTCCGAAAAGCCGAAGCTGAACGCCGCGCGTGCGGAAGGTGAAGAACAAGCCTGCCGCCGCAAGCACGATAATGAGTATCGGATAGTACATTATGTCGTCTACCGAGTTGAAGAAATTCATAATAGAGTCAAACATAGCGCGCCCCCTTTTTTGTATGTATCAATTATAAACAATAACCGACAAAAAAGTCAAGATAATATGCGGTAGGTATTGCCTGAAAAGCTTTGCTAGAGTGAGATTTTTCACAGCTTTTATATCAAAAAAAATCGGGTCGCTTTTTAGGCGACCCGTAACGCTTATTCTTTTTCTGCTATCCTTAAGCCGAGCACCTCGAGGCTCTCGTCGTCGACAGCCGACGGACATTCGCTCATAAGCTCGGAGGCGTTCTGAACCTTGGGGAAGGCGGTAACGTCCCTGAGGCTGTCGCAGCCGCACAGGAGCATTGTCACGCGGTCGAGACCGATACCCATTCCGCCGTGGGGCGGAGCTCCGTACTTGTAGGCTTCTACGAGGAAGCCGAACTTCGCCTCGATCTCCTCGTCGCTCATATTGAGCGCGCGGAACATCTTCTGCTGCAGCTCATAATCCGTGATGCGGATCGAGCCGGAGCTGAGCTCCGTGCCGTTCAGGGTGAGGTCGTAGGCCTTGGCGATGACCTTGCCCTTGTCGGTGTCAAGATACTCAAGGCAGTCCTCGCGCGGCATAGTAAACGGATGGTGCATCGCGACCCACTCGCCGGTTTCCTCGTCCTTCTCAAAGAAGGGGAAGTCGACGATCCAGACAAACTTGAAGCCGTCGGGAATAATGTCGAGGCGCTTCGCTACCACAAGTCTGAGCGCGCCGAGCACCGGGAGAGTAACGCTGTTTTTGTCGGCTACGATGAGCGCCACGTCGCCCTTTTCGGCTCCAATCGCGGAGAGAATGCTCTCGAGCTCGCCCTCCTTCATAAACTTTTTGAAGGAGCACGCCGGCTCGTCGTCGACCCAGCGCACGAACGCGAGTCCCTTTGCGCCGATACCTCTTACGTATTCGGTGAGCTTGTCGATCTCCTTGCGGGTGTAGACCTTGGCGGCGTTCTTGGCGACGATACAGCGAACCGAGCCGCCGTCCTTTACAGCCGAGCTGAACACGCCGAAGTCGCTGTCGCGCACGAGCTCAGATATGTCCTGAAGCTCCATTCCGAAGCGGACGTCGGGCTTGTCGGAGCCGTAACGCTCCATAGCGTCCTTGTAGGTCATCCTGACGAAGGGGGTCTCGAGCTCCTGTCCGAGAACCTCGCTGAAGATCCGCCTGAACAGACCCTCGTTTATCTCCATGATCTCCTCCGCGTCGGCAAAGGAAAGCTCCATATCTATCTGCGTAAATTCCGGCTGACGGTCGGCTCTCAGATCCTCGTCGCGGAAGCAGCGGGCAAGCTGGATGTAGCGGTCAAAGCCCGAGAGCATGAGCAGCTGCTTGTAGATCTGGGGCGACTGCGGAAGAGCGTAGAACTTTCCGTTGTGTATTCTCGAGGGCACGAGGTAGTCGCGAGCTCCCTCGGGCGTAGATTTGATCATCATCGGGGTCTCTATCTCGATAAAACCGTTCTCGTAGAAATAGTCGCGCGTTACCTTGGCGATCTTGCTCCTCATAATAAGGTTTTGCTGCAGCGGCGCGCGTCTTAAGTCGAGATAGCGGTATTTAAGGCGGGTCTCCTCGCCGGTTTTGCAGTTGTCGACTATCTCAAAGGGCGGCGTCTGAGCCTTGGAGAGGATCCTAAGCTCTCTTACCAGTATCTCGATATCGCCCGTGGGGATCTTGTCGGATTTAGCGCTTCTCTGAGCGACCTCTCCGCGCACTCCGAGCACGTACTCGCTTCGGCACGAAGCGGCCTTCTCAAAAACCGAGCGGTCGGTTTCGTCCGAAAAAGCCAGCTGAACAACGCCGGTGCGGTCGCGCAAATCTATAAAAATGAGCTGGCCGAGGTCTCGCTGGCGCTGAACCCAGCCGAAAAGCGTGACCTCTCGTCCGGCGTCGCCGATCCTCAGCTCGCCGCACATATCCGTCCTCTTAAGTCCTGTCATAAATTCTGCCATTTTGATTACTCCCTTAAGCTTATCTTTGTCCGAATTTCGCGGTCATGTGGATCGCCGAGAAATTCACGGCGAAGGTCTCGTCGAGCGGAACCTCGCTCTGTTCGCCGGTAGTCATATTTTTGATTTTCGCCTTGCCCTCCAAAAGCTCGTTGTCTCCCAGCACAAGGCTGAACTGCGCGCCGATCTTATCGGCGTATTTCATCTGAGCGCGAAGTCCGCGTCCGACAACGTCGCCCTCGGCCGAAATCCCGTAGGAACGGAGCTGGTTTATGAGCTCAAAGGCCTTGAGCTGAGCTTCGTCGCCGAGTCCCGCGATATAAAGCGCGCAGGGCTCCGGCTCGGGGATCTCGATCCCCTGGTTCTCCATGACCATAAGCAGGCGCTCCAGTCCCATAGCGTAGCCGAGCGACGGCAGGCTGGGGCCGCCGAGCTCCTCGACCAGACCGTCATAGCGGCCTCCGCCGCAGACTGTGCCCTGGCTTCCGATCGCGTCGGAGACAAACTCAAACACGGTCTTTGTGTAGTAATCGAGTCCGCGCACGATCGAGGGGTTCACGGTGAACTCAACGCCCGCCGCGGTGAGGAGCTTCTTGACCTGCTCAAAGTGCTCCTGACACTCTTCGCAGAGAAACTCTAGGATCGTGGGCGCGTTTTCGGCGATCTTAGAGCACACGGGGCTCTTGCAGTCGAGAATGCGCATCGGGTTTTTGTCGAGCCTTGTGCGGCAGGTCTCGCACAGCTCCTCGGTGTAACGGCCGAAATATCCCCTCAAAGCCGCGTTAAATTTTGGGCGGCATTCGGGACAGCCGATGGAGTTTATCTCGAGGTGGAGATTTTTTATTTGCAGTCTTTTGAAAATCGAGTCGGCGAGAAGTATTACCTCCGCGTCCGCAAGCGGAGAGGAGGTGCCGTATTCCTCGACGCCGAACTGGTGGAATTCTCTCAGCCGTCCGGCCTGCGGTTTTTCGTAGCGGTAGCACGAGGTTAGGTAATAGGCCTTTATCGGGAGCCCCTCGTTGGGAAGCGCGTGCTCAAGCACCGCTCTGGCCGCGCCGGCGGTTCCCTCGGGACGGAGGGTCACGCTCTCGCCGCCCTTTGTGTCGAAGGTGTACATCTCCTTTTGGACAACGTCGGTGGTCTGACCCACTCCGCGCGCGAACAGCTCAGTGTGCTCGAACACCGGGGTGCGCAGCTCCCTGAAGCCGAACTTGCCGGCCTCCTCGCGCATTATTTTTTCGATAAACTGCCAGCGGTAGCTCTGCTTTGGCAGTACGTCCTCTGTGCCTTTTATTTTTTTTGTTATAATAGCCATATGTCCTCCCATAAAACAAATCGTTTGGCGCAACGCCGTAGGCGACGCTGATCGTTCAATCGTGTTTCCGATAATCAGTTGCACCTATTATATCACAAATTTTTCGTAACGCAAATAGCTGGGCGGCAAAAAGCCGCCCAACCGTAGTTTGTTGAATCTTTTTTGCTTATTTGATGATGTTGCGCCAGTCAAGGTCGCCGCGCTCGAGGCCGTGGATCAGCACCTCGGCCGTGGCGATATTGGTCGCAACGGGGATATTGTGCATATCGCAGAGCCTCAAAAGGTTGATGTCGTTGGGCTCGTTGGGCTTGGGGTTGAGCGGGTCGCGGAAGAACAGAAGCATATCGATCTCGTTACATGCGATACGCGCCGCAATCTGCTGGTCTCCGCCCTGAGAACCCGCAAGGAAGCCGGTCACCTTGAGTCCGGTGGACTCCGATATTATTTTTCCGGTCGTGCCGGTGGCACAGAGGTTATTTCTGCTCAGAATTCCGCAGTATGCTATGCAAAACTGGATCATAAGCTCTTTTTTCTCGTCGTGTGCAATAAGTGCGATGTTCATTTTTTACCTCCAAAATCAGAACTATCCTCTGAACGCGAGCGGGATATCCTTGCCCTCAACCCGCTGCGCGAGACAATCAAAAACGTTTTCGGCCGGACACCAGTTTAGTCCGACCAGGCCGTTCTGCATTATAGCGGAAAGCCTTGTATCAAACGGCACGAGAGCGATGAGCTGCGTGCCCGAAATATCTATCACCTCGTCAAGGTCGCGGTAACGTCCCAGCTCCTTGAACTGCTTTCGGTCAAAGCGGTTGATGACCAGGCGAATGTTGGTTTTGCCGAGCTCCGTAAGTCTGCTTCTCAGCTTAACGGCGCCTCTGAGGCTCACCGGCTCGGCGTTTGTCACAATGAGCGCCAGCTCCGCCGGAGCGGCCGCCGTAGAAAATCCCGAACCGAGTCCGGCCGGCGAATCGATAACGATATAATCGTAGTCGCTTTTTAGCTCTTCGACAAGCTGCGTAAAAACCGAGGGGCTGATCTCGTTATCGGTATGAAACGGAGCCGCCATAAGGAAAAGCTCCCCCAGGTTTTTGCTCCGGTACACCGCCTCAATGCTTTTGCAGTTTCCGCAAATCGCGTCAGCGCAGTCAAAGAGAATCTCGCTTTCTACGTCCAGCATAAGGTCGAGACCGCGCATACCGCAGTCGCAGTCAATAAGCAATACGCGCTTCTTTAGTTTTACGAGCGCCGCCGAAAGCGCGGCGGCCACAGTCGATTTACCTGTTCCGCCTTTTCCGGAGGCAACAACGATCACGTTATTCATAATACTACCTCTCGTACATTCTATCACAAAGAGTACAAAAGGGCAACAAATTATGCGGAATTTTTATTCACAAAATTAGACCACAAACTTTGGGCAATTTGCACATAAATGGCGCTGTTGCGATATATAATGTTGGAGAATATAGAACGAAGGCGTATTTTTGGCGTTTTGCGCGAAAAATACGGCCGGAAAAATCATTTTGTCAATTTATTCATTATTTGGAAAACAAAGTTCTTTACTTTTTTGATTTACAGTAGTATAATGTTACGCGTATTATTATGCTCACACGCGTGAGCAGTTGGATCGTTTATGATTATTTGATTCGTGTTGCCCGCTCAGCTTGCCGTCAACCGGCAAAAGCGATGGCTTTACCGCCATTTACGCCTTGTCTGTCCACAGCGAGGCCGTAAGGATCACCGTAATAATAATTTGTGGACAGAAAGGCTATGGAGTTTGTTATGATGAAAATTCCGTTTTCGCCGCCTGATATCGGACAGGATGAGATCGAGGCGGTCAGGGAAGTCCTTGAATCAGGCTGGATAACCACCGGCCCAAAAACAAAACTGCTTGAAAAGCGGATAGGAGATTACTGCCACACCGGACAGGCCGTATGCCTTTCGTCGCAAACCTCCTGCGCGGAGATGACGCTCAGGATCCTCGGGGTAGGCCCCCAGGACGAGGTCATCGTGCCCGCCTATACCTACACGGCTACCTGCTCTATCGTTTATCACGTAGGCGCGACTCCGGTTATGATCGACTGCAAGCCCGGAACCTTTGAGATGGACTACGACAAGATGGAGGCCGCCATCAACGAGCACACCAAGGTCATTATCCCCGTCGATCTGGCAGGAGTTGTGTGCGATTACGACCGTATCTACGCGGCCGTGCGCAACAAGCGCGACATCTTCCGGCCCAAGGGCAAGCTCCAGGAGCTTCTCGGCAGGGTCGTGGTTATGGCCGACGCCGCCCACGCTCTCGGAGCGAGATGGCACGGCCAGATGTGCGGCGAGATCGCCGATTTCACTAATTTCAGCTTCCACGCGGTCAAAAATATGACCACGGCCGAGGGCGGAGCCGCCGTCCACAGGCTCAGAGGCCGTATCGACGAGGAGAAAATTTACAAGCAGTATATGCTCTGGTCGCTCCACGGCCAGACCAAGGACGCGCTCGCCAAGAATCAGGGCGCTTCGTGGGAATATGACGTCGTGAACACTCAGTATAAATGTAATATGCCCGACGTGCTTGCGGCGATCGGCCTTGCCCAGCTTTCGCGCTATGAGGGAATGCTCACGCGCCGTCACGAGCTTATTAGGCGTTACGACGAGGCCTTTAAGAATCTCGACATCCAGACGCTTGATCACACGGGCGAGGATCACCGCAGCAGCGGCCATCTGTACTTTGTGCGCTTCCTCGGCAAGGACGCCGAATTCCGCAACGAGTTTTACAACCGTATGGCCGAGCAGGGCGTTATGTGCAACGTGCATTTCAAGCCGCTTCCAATGCTCACTGCCTATAAAAACCACGGCTTCGATATCAAGGATTATCCCTACGCTTACAATATGCATAAAAATCAGCTCACTCTGCCGATGAACTCAACCCTCACCGACGACGAGGCTCAGTACGTTATTGATACCTTCCTCAAGGTTTACGACTCTATGGTATGAAAAAAATCTTCGAAAGCAAGCTCAACATAATATTGGTTTCCTGTCTGGCGGCGCTTCTGCTTATCGTCGGGATCAGCACCGCTGTAGATCAATTCCGCGAGCCGGAGGAGATCGAGGAATTTACAGTGGCGACATCCGCTATCGCCAAAAGCGGCGAAACGACCGAGGTCAGGGTCAACGAGGTCAAGGTCGACGGTAAAAACTCGATGCACGATAAGATCCGCGAGGAGAAAAAACTCCTCGACGTAAAGCAGGACCCGACCGAGCCCGAGACCGAGAAAAAGGCCAAGACTGAAGAGGCCACCAAAGCCGAAGCCGAGAGTGAGACCGAAACCGGAACCGAGGAAGAGACGGTGCCCGAGGAAGAGCGCGTTTACGCCACAGCCGCGCCCGTTGCGCAAAAGGCGAGCTACGACGCCCAGTGGAACGCCGGGTATCTTATAGCGATAGATAACCCCGACGCAAGCTACAGCTGTCCCCATTTTGAGCTGTCGGACGACAACCGCGACCTTCTCGAGAGGCTTTGTATGGGCGAATACGGCGAGGCCGGGTTTACCGGGGCGGCGCTGATCGCTCAGTCGGTCAAGAACGCCATGCAGGTCTACGGCTATACCGAGGTGTCCGATATCATAACCAATCTCCGCTACACCGGACGCACGGACCGCGCGGCTACGACCGCTGTCAAAAAGGCTGTAGTCTACGTTTTCGATATGGACAAGGACGCCGTACAGCACCGCATACTCTATATGTATAACCCCGAGCTTTTGAGCAGCAGGTTTTCCGCCTTCCACGAAAGCCGTAAGTATATCTGCAACTACGGACCGGTAAGGTTTTTTGACAAGTGACGATAGCCCTGCGACGCGGAGCGTTTGGGGTCAAAACCGAATATGTCGCTTTTTAAGCGAAAAAAGAAAGCCCACGGTTACCGCCGTGGGCTATAATAATCAGAACATTGGTCTTTCTCCTATTTAACTAAAGGGTTATCTGCCTTCACTATAAACCAATCATGGGACTATCCCCTTTACTAAAAATTAAACCGGATATATAATTAAATATTACATCGGACCTATCTCCATTAAAAATTTTGGTTTAATCAGTTCCAAATATTAAATTATAAAAGAATTCCCAATAAGCCGTTCCCGGCCTTATGAGTTCGGCGGGAAACTCCGCTTGAGGTCTTTAATCTGTATACAATAAGGTCTACGTAACATATTCAACAACCTCCTGTTTTCTCTTTGTTGTGAACATTATATAATAGTTTTTCGCAATTGTCAATACTTTTATGTAAATATTTTTTATTTTTTTTAAAAATTTTTTAAAGTTATTTTGTAAAACGAAAGGCGCGCCGTTTGGCACGCCTTTCTTTAGTGTAAATGCGATGATTATCAGATGTTGTCCTCGAAGGAGGCGAGCTTCTCGAGATGAGCGTATCTCTTCTCGGCGATAGCCTCGGCTTCCTCAAAGAGCTTCTCGGCTCTCTCGGGGAACTTACGCGAGAGTGCGTTGTAACGAACCTCGCCCATGATGAAGTCACGGTAGGAGGCCTGCGGAGCCTTGCAGTCGAGGATGAACGGGTTCTTGCCCTCGTCGGCGAGACGCGGATCATAGCGGAAGATGTTCCAGTAACCGGCGTCAACAGCCTTCTGCTCCTCGAGCTGAGCGATTCCCATTCCGCCCTTGATACCGTGGTTGATACACGGAGCGTAGCAGATGATGAGCGAAGGACCGTTGTAGCTTTCGGCCTCGATCATAGCCTTGAGAACCTGGTTGTTGTTAGCTCCCATAGCGCACTGAGCAACGTATACATAGCCGTAGCTCATAGCGATCGCCGCCAGATCCTTCTTCTTGACAGCCTTACCG
>CACYDK010000018.1 GCA_902773155.1 uncultured Ruminococcus sp. | reverse complement strand
TAGCCGCCTTGAGATGCCGCGATGCGCACGGCGTTCTGCAGTACTCTCTTGCTTCTCGGGGTAAGGTCGGCGGGGGAGAGCTTTTCGGGAGTGCCGCCGCCGTTTTCGCGGATACGGCTCTCTAGCACATCGGCGTCGAGTCCGGCCTGAGAAAGAGCTTCGGCGGCTACGCCGCTGCCCTCGCGGATCAGCCCGAGCAGAAGATGCTCAGTTCCGATGTAGTTCTGTCCCATACTACCTGCCGCTTCGATCGCGATATTAACTGCTGTGTTTGCTTTTTGTGTGAAGCCCTTGAATTCATACATAACGAATACCTCCCTGTTTTGTTTGATAGGGAACTACTGCGAATAGAGTAACTCCAATCAAATAATTATTGATATTGTCTGTCCGGTAGTACTGTGAGCGCAGGCAATTACTGATTTGTTCAGCCCGTTATAGCGTATTTCTTATTATCTCCGCTCGCTTTATGTCTCTGTCTCCCGGGGAGAGCTGTGTTTTGAGGTTTACCATCATCGTTGCGGGCTGTATGTCAACAATGAGCTTGTCGAGCTTTTGAAGTTCGATATCCTCTATAATTTTGGAAATTATTCCGAGTCTTACGTTCGAGAGTAGTTTCATAGCCTCGTCTCGGGTTATAAGCCTCGCGTTTCTGAGGATTCCGAGGCTGCGGAAGATTTTGTCCTGGGCGTCAATTCCGGAGCAGATCCTATTCTGAGCCTTTTCCTCCTGAGTAACAAGCTGATTTGTAATGTTTTTAAGGTTTTCGATCGCGCTTTGCTCGGAAATTCCAAGCGTTACCTGGTTCGAAAGCTGGTAGATAGCGCAGTCGGCTTCACTGCCCTCGCCGTAGGTTCCGCGGATCGTGAGCCCAAGCTTTTGTAGGTTAGCTGCTATTCTGCTTATAGCCCGGTTGTTCTCAAGAGCAGGGAGATGAAGCATGACCGAAGCCCTCATACCTGTGCCAAGATTCGTCGGGCACTGTGTGAGATAGCCCAATCTCTCGTCAAAGGCGAATTCCAGCGTCTCGTCCAGAAGCGTGTCGAGCTTGTCGGCAAGGTCATAGGCTCCGTCGAGGTCGAAACCATCCTTAAGAACCTGAATCCTGAGATGATCCTCTTCGTTGATCATTATGCTCATTGATCTGTCCTTAGAGAGTATTATCGCTCTTCCGGTTGAATCGCTCACGAATTCAGGGCTCGCAAGGTGTTTTTCTACAAGCGAGATTCGCTCCGGCTCCGACAAATCCTTGATATAATATACCTCGAGCTCATCCTTTATAGGAGAGTTGCAGTTTTTTACCGCTTCAATTATCCTCTCACAAACCTCGTTTTTGCCTGCTGTGGAGAGCCTGATCGGAAACGGGTATTTTCTTAGATTTCTTGCGAGTCTTACCCGCGTCTGCATTCCGGAATCAGTCATTTTTATTTCTCCTCCGTTTCCTTGATCTTGTCTCTGAGCTGTGCGGCCTTCTCGTATTCCTGATTCTTAACGGCCTCGTCGAGCTGTGCCTTGAGCTTTTCGAGCTCTGTTGGCTCTTTTTCGATTTTAGGTTCAGTTTTTTTGGCAAAACGGCTGTTCTTTCCGGCATGAGCGGTGTTTCCGTGTATACGTCTTACCGTGGGCATTATCCTGTCGGCGAATACGTCGTAGCAATTTGCGCAACCTACCATTCCTGTTCTCGCTATGTCGGCGTAGCCCGAGCCGCAGGTTTCACAGCGCGTTGCCTGAGTTCTTGCGGGAAGGGCGTTCTCGAAGAAGCTTCCGAAGAGTGAGCCGAAGCTGTCTGCCATATCTCCGAAGATATTTCCGTAGCCCATCTCTCTGGCGCATTCGGAGCAGAGGCTGTACTCCTCAAACTCGCCGTTGATAACTCTTTTGATGTGTGTGTTAGCCTCGTGTTTTCCGCATTTCTGGCATTTCATAATAAGACCTCCCGGATTAAATTATTCACATAATGTAAGCAACATATTCTTAAAGATTCTAGCTCTGAGTACGTCCTTGAGCTCCTGAGGAACCTCGGCGTATACCCTTTCGGACATCGCTGCCAAAAGAAGCTTAGCTGTTTTCAGGTCGATAACCGAGCCGTTATACATATTTTTAATCATGATCTCCGCGCTCGCCTTGTCGAGCGTTCGGCCAATCGAATTAACTATATGCATAACCGATGTGCTTTTATCCATCTTAACTCTCGTAATACGGATGTATCCGCCGCCGCCTCTCCGGCTTTCGACTATATATCCCTGCTCCGGGGTGAAGCGGGAGGTAATCACGTAGTTAATCTGGCTCGGTACGCAACCGAGATCGTT
>CACYDK010000017.1 GCA_902773155.1 uncultured Ruminococcus sp. | reverse complement strand
GAAAACATTCTGCCGAACATTTTTGCGGCGCCGCCGCCTGTGGTCTCCATTTTGAAAACACCGTCCATCCAGGACATTCCGCCCGATTCGCAGATGATCTTTTCACCTCTGCTAAGCTTGCAAAGAACCGCGGGAAGATTTCCACCGATGATTTCGTATTGCATAATTAAAATCTCCTTTCAGAATAAATGTGAAATTTATAAGATCATATCCAACCGCCCGGGCAAATATGCCTTTGCCGCGGACAGTTGAAAATGATGTTTATCGTCGCTCAAACGCTCCCCTGCCCCTTAAGGGCAAAATCGCTTTTGCGGTATTTATCAAGGCAACAACAGCCTGCTGTAATAAAATCTCTATTATATTATAACAAACAAACTGTACGCAAACCGTGACAAACTTTCGATTTAAGAATAATAATATGCACAAATATAAAAAAGATTTTTGTGGATTTCGACGAAAAATAGGACAGCTTTTTAAAGCAACCCTCAAAAATGTTTTTTCTATCTTTTGCTATATCCACCTGTATTCATCCGCAATGATCTGCGGATCGCCGGTGATTTGAAGTATATTGATATTTACGCCTATCGCGCCGTATTTTTTTAAGATCAAATCCTCCGCTCCTACATTGCGAAAGCACTCGCGCATATCGCTTATCAGCTTTCGCAGATAAGGCTGCTTATTTGCGTTACCGTCCCACAGCACAGAGATGATCTCTCCGTTAGTACAATAGGCTCCCTGTTTGTAGATAAGATACGCAAAAAGCTCCATAGTTGACTGCCGCTTGAAGCCGAGCGGATTATTGTTTGCGAAAACCGCAAAGGGACTGCATTGCACCAGAAGGCGCGGCCGTGTCTTTCTGACGGGATAGCGCAGCTCCCTAAGCTCACGCTCGATGTCCTTATCTGTGACCGGCTTTGCGAGAAAGCCGCTTGGACGGACGCCGTATATTAGAGAATTATCGCAGAATGTTAATGGATTATGTCAGAAACTAGTATTGTTTTTTCAGTACGGATAAAGAATAGTTTTCGCGATAAGGCAGATCCCGAAAAGCAACGCTCCGGGAACTGCCCTACAATCATCAATACATAATTATGAATTTCTTGAGAGCCTTTACGGATTTTTCGGCGGCGAGATGCTTGAATTCCTCGTAGTCCTCGCCCATATTGAACTTGAGGTCATCGCTTATAGAGCGAAGGATCGCAAACGGCACCTTGTTCATATAGCACACGTGACCTACCGCTCCGCCTTCCATCTCACAGCACATAGCCCCAAACTCGAAGGCGAGATACTCGCGCTGCTGGAGAGATGAAACAAATATATCGCCGGTGGCGATTCGGCCTATCCTTACGCTCGAGCCCAGGTTCTTACAGCATTCCGCGAGCTTATCAACGACTTCCTTATCAGCCGGTATCTCGATTCTTTTCTCATCGGTAAACCAAATCTGGCCTCTGGGCTCCCCTAACGCGGTGGTATTTATATCGTGCTCGACGCAATCGCTCGAAATTACTATATCGCCGATAATAATACCCTTGGCGAGACTTCCCGCTATGCCTGAGTTGATTATAACGTCCGGTTTAAAGAGGTCGATCATGATCTGTGTTCCCACAGCGGCGTTTACCTTGCCCACTCCGCATTCAAGAACAACTACGTCTTTTCCGGAGATTTTTCCGCTTATGTACTCGAGCCCCGCCTTAACGGTGGTCTCCGAGTTTTCCATAAGAGCCTTGATTCCTTCAACCTCGATTTTTAACGCGCAAATAATACCAATCATTTCTGAACTCCTTTCCTGCTGGTAAAGATTACAATACGAACCATGCGACGCATAGTCTAAATCTACATCATTATTTTAACAAATAACTGCGTATAATGCAATATATTTTATTAAATATGAATGAAAAAATGGGAGGAAGCTCTACTTTATCTGTTTTAAGCCTACTGCTGTCCCGACATAAAGAGAAATGTGTATAGTGGTTTAATTATACTATTTGTCGCGATTTACTACCAGATCAAAAAAAGACGGACAAAATGCCCGTCCTTTTTTTAAAAATACATTCCGTTAGCGAAAAGCGCAATAGCTGATATCAACATAATGGACAGACTTACTATGCCCATGATCAATCCGGCAGTGGACTGATGACGGTAGCCCTTTGACCTGGCAACAAGCGCGAATGCCAGGGCAAGTCCACCCAGAACAGCGGTAAATACAATCGTGCCGATTTCATCGTAGAAATTTGCATATGACAAATATTGTGTGTAATCGGGAATACTCCTAAGTAAGCCTAACGCATATACACAGGCAATGATTCCGAGAACCATCGAGGATATGCCGAAGCCGCGTCCGGGAGTTCCCTTAAGGCTCTTCTTTGCCGGCTTGTTCTTCTGCTGGAACTGCTGAGGCTGCTGATACTGCTGGGCGTTATACTGCAGCTGCTGATACTGCTGAGCGTTATACTGCGGCTGCTGGTACTGCTGGGCGTTATACTGCGGCTGCTGGTACTG
>CACYDK010000016.1 GCA_902773155.1 uncultured Ruminococcus sp. | reverse complement strand
CGGAAAAATTATAAACTCTTGCCATAATGATTACTCCTTTTCTGAATAAAAACTCAAATAAAAAAATCCTATTTACCTATATACAAGTGTAATTATACTCTAAGAAATCGCTGCTGTCAATAAATTAACGATATTTCGGCAGAGTACAGCATTGTTGCGGCAAACAGTAAAAGTTTTTATTAAATTTGCTTGAATAAAACAGCTCTGATACTACTATGATATGCGCTTTCCGCGGTCATTGCCCGCGCGCCCGGCGTACGGCTGATATACGGATAGAAAAAGACTCCCGAAAAAACGGGAGTCCGGTTTGATCATTCCTTTGCGGTGTATTCCTCTTCCTGACCGTCGTCGAGGCTGATGAATACCTTTTTAGCTGTTTGGAAATTAGCTATGTACTCGCGCTCAGTCTTTTCACCGTCAAGAACAACGTGAAGGATAAGCTTTCCGAGCCCCTTAACGTCCTTCTCATATGTGTACTTGCCCTTTAAGCTCTTGCCGTAGAGCACGCCCTCGAAGGTCTTTTTCTTAAACTTGAAGCTTTCTGCGGAGGCCTCGTTGACCCAATCGTTTCCGGTGAGATAACCGTAGAGATCAGCCTCGGTAACAGCCGGAGTCAGAGCGTCGGGAATAGTCTCGCGCTGAGAAGCTGTATTATTGGTTGAATTATTGGTGGTCTGAGCCTGGTTTCCGCCGAAGCCGCAGCCGGCAGCCGAAACAGCCATTAAACCTGCTATTGCAAAGCAAATAATCTTCTTATGCATAAAAATCTGTCCTTTCGGGTTTAATACAACAGATATATTCTAGCACATTCCTATATATAAATGCAATAGTTTTATTAATTTTTGTAAAAATCTTACGTTTTGCGGAGAAAAATGACAAGCGGCCGGACGGACAGGGGTTTTCCTGTCTGCCCGACCGTAATCATAGAATAACTATCGTCGGATATAAATCAAACTATAATGCTCTTTCCGGTCATTTCCTCCGGCTGGGGGATGTCCATGATCTTAAGCATAGTCGGAGCGATGTCAGCGAGAACTCCGCCCTCGCGAAGCTCGCAATCGTGTCCGATAACGCAGAAGGGTACCGGATTAGTGGTATGCGCGGTGAAGGGCTTTCCGTCGTCGTCGATCATCTTGTCGGCGTTACCGTGGTCGGCGGTGATGATCACCACGCCGCCCATTTCGGCTACGGCGTCTGTTACCTTGCCCACGCACTCGTCAACGGCCTCGACGGCCTTGACTGCGGCCTCGAAAACTCCGGTATGACCTACCATATCGCAGTTGGCGAAGTTCAGGATAATCATATCGTATTTGCCCGACTTAATAGCGGGAACGAGCTTCTCAGTTACCTCGGGAGCGCTCATCTCGGGCTGGAGGTCGTAGGTCGCTACGGCCGGAGACTTAACAAGGATCCTGTCCTCGCCCTCGTACTGCTTTTCAACGCCGCCGTTGAAGAAGAAGGTTACGTGGGCGTATTTCTCGGTCTCGGCTATGCGGAGCTGCTTTTTCCCGAGGTTCGACATATATTCGCCAAGGGTGTTCTTGAGGCTCTGCGGCTTAAACGCGATCTCAACGTTCGGCATAGTAGCGTCGTACTGAGTCATACATACGTAATAGAGCGGGAAGAGTCCGTTTCTTCTCTCAAAGCCCGAGAACTCCGGATCGACGAGAGTACGGGTGATCTCTCGCGCGCGGTCGGGACGGAAATTGAAGAAGATCACGCTGTCGTCAGCCTTGATAGCCTCGCCGCCCTCAACCACGATCGGGATAACGAACTCGTCGGTCACGCCGTTGTCGTAGCTGTCCTGAATGGCCTGAACCGGGCAGGAAGCCTTTACGCCCTCGCGGTAAACAAGCGCGCTGTAGGCCTTTTCGACGCGCTCCCAGCGGTTGTCTCTGTCCATAGCGTAATAACGTCCGCTGACTGTCGCGACCTTGCCGACGCCGATTTCCTTCATCTTGTCGACAGCCTCGGCGACATATTCTTTAGCCGAGGAGGGAGGAACGTCGCGGCCGTCGAGGAAGGCGTGAACGTAGACCTTCTCGAGACCCTTGGCCTTGGCGAGCTCAAGTATACCGTAGAGGTGCTCCATATGGCTGTGGACTCCGCCCGGAGACAAAAGTCCCATAAGGTGGAGAGACGAGCCCTTTTCGAGGGCGTTGTCCATCGCCTTTACAATGGGCTCAACGTCCTTGAGCTTGCCCTCGTTAATTGTCTTTGTGATCCTGGTGAGCTCCTGATATACTATCCGGCCGGCGCCGATGTTGGTGTGGCCGACCTCGCTGTTGCCCATCTGACCGTCAGGTAAGCCAACGTCGAGACCCGACGCCCCGATCTGAGTGATCGGGTTGGATGAAAAGAGACGGTCGAGGTTGGGCTTGTTCGCGGCGGCGATAGCGTTTCCCTCGGGGGGAGCGATACCGAAGCCGTCGAGTATCATAAGAAGTACAGGTTTTTTCATAAAAATCAGCCCTTTGTAGCGGCGTCGATGATGGCGCCGAATTTTTCGGCTACGAGCGAAGCTCCGCCGATGAGACCTCCGTCAACGTTCTCCTTGGAAAGGAGCTCGGCGGCGTTTTTGTCGTTCATGGAGCCGCCGTACTGGATCGTGATGGCCTGAGCGGTCTCGTCGTCATATTTCTTTGCAAGCTCCGCGCGGATAAAGGCGCAAACCTCCTCGGCCTGCTCGGCTGTGGCGGTCTTGCCTGTTCCGATAGCCCATACGGGCTCGTAGGCGATAATGGTCTTTTTAGCGTCCTCGGCGGTAACATCGTAGAGGTCGAGCTTGATCTGGCGGGCGATTACCTCCTCGGTAATGTCGCACTCGCGCTCCCAAAGGAGCTCGCCGACGCATACGATGGGCTTTAAGCCTGCCGCGAGGGCGGCCTTTGTTCTCTTGTTGACTGTTTCGTCGGTCTCGCCGAAGTACTGACGGCGCTCGCTGTGGCCTATAACAACGTACTCGACGCCCAGTTCCTTGAGCATACCGGTCGAGATCTCGCCGGTGAAGGCGCCGCTCTCAGCCCAGTGGCAGTTTTCAGCGCCGATTTTTACGTTAGTTCCCTTAACAGTCTCGAGAGCAACGCTTAAGTCTACATAAGGTACGCAGGCGATAACCTCGCAACCTGCGTCCTTTGCTACGGGGATGATCTCCTCGAGGAGAACCTTGGCCTCCGAGGGAGTTTTGTTCATTTTCCAGTTACCGGCAATAACTGCCTGTCTTTTAGCTTTATTCATAATCTATCAGCCTTTCTGTTTTTATTACTTGTCGGCGATTACGTCGATTCCGGGGAGAACCTTGCCCTCGAGATACTCGAGCGAGGCGCCGCCGCCTGTAGAGATGTGGCTCATCTTATCGGAGAAGCCGAGCTGGATAACAGCAGCCGCGCTGTCGCCGCCGCCGATGATTGTTGTAGCCTCTGTCTCGGCGAGAGCCTTGGCTACCGCGATCGTGCCCTTGGCGAGGATCGGGTTCTCGAATACGCCCATAGGTCCGTTCCATACAACGGTCTTTGCGGTCTTAACAGCCTCGGCAAAGAGCTCCTGAGTCTTTGTGCCGATGTCGAGACCTTCCATATCGGCCGGGATGTTCTCTACGTCGACGATCTCGGTGTCGATAGGAGCGTCGATCGGGTCGGGGAAGGAAGCGGCGATCGTGGTATCGATGGGAAGAAGGAGCTTCTTACCGAGCTTCTCGGCCTTCTCCATCATCTCCTTACAGTAGTCGAGCTTTGTATCGTCAACAAGCGACTTACCGATCTCGAGACCCTGAGCCTTTAAGAAGGTGTAGGCCATACCGCCGCCGATGATGAGAGTGTCGCACTTCTCGAGGAGGTTGGAGATAACGTTGAGCTTATCGGCAACCTTAGCTCCGCCGAGGATAGCGACAAAGGGACGTACCGGATTTTCAACAGCGTTTCCGAGGTAGTCGATCTCCTTCTGCATGAGATATCCTACGGCCGTGTCCTTGATGTGGTTTGTAACGCCCGCGGTGGAGCAGTGAGCGCGGTGAGCAGAGCCAAAGGCGTCCATTACGAATACCTCGGCGAGAGAAGCGAGCTCAGAGGCGAAGGGCTCGAGGTTCTTGGTCTCCTCTTTTCTGAAGCGGGTGTTCTGGAGAAGAACAACGTCGCCGTCCTTCATAGCGGCTACGGCGGCCTTTGCGTTCTCGCCTACGACCTCGGGATCGTCGGCAAATACAACGTCCTGGCCGAGGAGCTCGGAAAGTCTTACGGCAACGGGAGCGAGCGAGAACTTGTCCTCGGGGCCGTTCTTCGGCTTACCAAGGTGAGAGCAGAGAATAACCTTTCCGCCGTCGGCGATAAGCTTCTTGATCGTAGGTAAAGCGGCTGCGATTCTGTTGTCGTTTGTGATAACGCCGTCCTTGAGCGGAACGTTGAAATCAACTCGAACAAGAACCTTTTTACCCTTTACATTAATGTCATCAACAGTAACCTTATTCAGTTTCATTTTAATTACGTCCTTTCTGTAAATAAATATAGTTTGACGTATAAATTATACAACAAAGCCCGTGTATAATCAATAGGCTTTTGTAAAAAAGCCTCAAAAATTTAAGGCGGCGCCGATTTTTGCGGCGCCGCCATTAAGCTTTTTACTGAATATTTATATCAGCTCTTCTTTTTCTTTTTTCTTACAAAAACGAATACCGTGTAGCCAACGAATATCATAAGACCTGAAAGGGAGATTATCATTCCCTTGATGAAGCCCTTGGGAAGATAGCTGAAACGCACGTTGTGCTGACCCTTAGTAAGCTCGACCGTGACCAGCGCCTCGGCGAGCGGCTTTATCTCGGCCTTTTGTCCGTCGACCGTCGCCGTCCAGCCCTCGCTGTCAGAGCCGAAGAGCTTTCCGATCAGAGTATCGGTCTCTTCCCTGCCCTGCTCGTAGGGGATCGAGGTGTACAGGAGTCCGTCCTGCTTAACGTCTATAGTGCCGTCCATAGAGGAGCCGGTGAGGTTTGTGGTGGTCATCGGGTTCTCTTTGAGCTTTTCAAAACCCTCGTCAAAGGTTTTTGTGTCGAGCAGGTTGACGTAAACCTGAGCCGTTCCGGAAGCGTTCGCCTCGAGGTCGCTGTAGATCGAGATCTTGTCGCCCTTGCTGAAATAGCCTATCGACATAATGTAGGGGCGCTTGATGTAGAAGCTCGAGGTGCCCGTGCGGGCGGCGTCGTTGCAGTAAACGCTTACGCCGTCCTCATTTGAGATTCGAACGTAGGCGTAATACCAGCCGTCCTTTGGAGCCTCGTAATTCCACTTGAGGTGAGGAGCCTCCGTGAACCCTGCGTTACAGGAGAAGGTGTAGCTGCCGTAGTCGGAGCGGTTTACCGGGAAGGATTCGTAGGGGGTGTGCCCCTGAGATACGACGTCGAGCGGAGTAAAGATGTCCTTCTCGATACCGGTAGCAAGCTTGAAGAACTGATTCTGTTTATCGAAGGGGTTGTAGGTATCCTCCGCGTCTATGCCCTGATAATTCAGAAGGTTTTTGTTGACCATAAAGCCCATCGGGATATACGCCTTGTTCTTTAGGAGCTTTACGTTGTTCGAGGCGTATACCTCGCTTAAATAATTAGTATCGTTATATCCGCCGTCACGGGCGATGATATACTTGAGGTTGAGGAAAAGATTCGCCACGGGGGTGCTCTCGGCGTAGGTGTAGCGGTTTCCCGCGAGCCAGCCCATAAGTCCGAAATTCTCAGTAAAGCGGGTAATCTTCTCGTTGACCATCGAGTTAAACATCGAGTAGCCGTTGAAGGTGTTCAGCGAGGAGTCGCAGAGGGTCTGGGTGCTTGTAAAATCAGCTCTCCAGAGCTCGGGCGTGTTGGACTCGTACTGCTTCATCATATCGACGACATTAGCGGTGTCGGCGCCTCCGCGCGGATAGTCGTAGGTTGTTGTTACGGTGGTCGTGCTAACGCCTATATATCCCGTCACCGCGCTCTGGATAATTACTACGAAGAAGAGGACAAAGCACAGAGCCTGTTTCGAAAAGCGCAGTCCTTTTTTAGACTTTACGGACTTTTTCGAATTTGATTTCTTGTAGATGAAGAGCACCGCGAGGATCACCACGGCGATCGCGGCCGTTCCGAGGATCGGGAGTAGCTCCTGAGTGCCTATGCACAGCAGGACTATCAAAAGCATAACGAGCGAGGAGATGCTGAGGTCGAAGAGGTCGATCTCGTCGATAAGCTGAAAGGCCCTGAACGCCATGACCACCAGAGTAAAGCTGACGAGGTAGCTAAAGCGGTAGGGGATCATATTTGTAAAGTGGAAGCCGTGCCAGATATAGTCGAGCTGGCGGATGATGAAGCTCAAAATCAGGAAGAGCAAAAGTCCGCCGTGGAAGAGCTTTTCCCTGAGCTTTATCTTCTTGTTCACCATAAACACAATGGCGAGGATCACCGAAATAACTCCGCAGGCGATGTTGGGAAGTCCGCCGGTAGTGGCAGGCTTTACAAACGCGGCTGTGTTGGAAATAACCTGCTTGATAGCGTCGAGGGTACCCATCAAATCGTTGGGCGAGCCGATATTTATCGCGTAGCTTGATGGGAAGGAGCTCGAGGCGGCATGGGTATTTTGCAGGGCAAAATATGCCGGCAATATCATAAACGCGGTCAACATTATCGCAACTACCGACCAGATCGCCATTTTCAGGAGCTTTTTGCCAAAGGCCTTTATGCCGTCCCACGCGCATATCTGGTAGCCGATAAAGCAGATCGCCATAAAAATGCAGGTGAAAAGACCGATGTAATAGTTCGCGAGCACAGAGAGCGCGAGCGTAACTACATAGAGGCGGTACTTGCCCTCGCGCATCATAGCAATAAAGCCCATAACGACAAGCGGCGTCAGCGCGACGGTATCGAGCCAGATTTCGCACCAGTAGTAGCCCATAAAGAAGGCTGAAAGCGCGAAGCAGGTCGAGAATATCGTGAGCGAAATATCGTCCCTCTTAAAGGTATAGCGCAGGAATATCGAGAAGAAGCATCCCGCGAGCGCGATCTTGACCGCAACGGCAAGGGTGAGGAACATATTGACCCACTGGATGTTGTTTATTCCGAAAAGTCCCGACGGCAGGATCACCGTGAGGAAGTTCAGGGGGCTCATAAGATAGTAGGACATCAGCGCGAAATAATTCGTGCCGCCGCCCTGAGTCCAAGACCAGAACAGCGATTCGCCGTGTCTCAGCTTGTCCTGAAAATCAACGAGAAACGGAAAGAACTGGTGCCACAGGTCCGTGACGAGTATCTGCTTATCGCCAAAGGGCTGACAGCCCATAATCGCGAAAGCCGAGAACATGATCAAAAACGGAACGGCGAAAGCCAGCAGAACATAACGGTTCCGGCTGAAAAATCCGCCCTCGCGAAGAGTAGGCTTTGACGGACAGTCAAAGAAGCCCGCGAATGTCCGCTTTTTCTCTTTAACAATAACTTCTTTCATTCTTTATCACCTTAAAGATAAAATCTAACTTATTAATAATAACATAAATTGTGGTTCAGGTAAATAATAATTTTATATTTTTTAAATAAAATATGGACTTTTCGTCCGGCGGTTGGTATAATGTCGGAAAAGGGAAGTGAAAAAATGAAAGACTTTCTCAAAAAATTTTTTGATATAAAATTCCTGAAATTCATTTTGGTGGGTATTCTTAACACGATAGTGGGTATGGGACTGCAATTCGTCTTTTTCAATGTTTTCGGCTGGGACAAGTTCGGCTGGGGCGTTGTGCTCGCCTCTTTCCTGGGCAACTTTATCGGAAGCGTGCTGAGCTATTTCCTCAACAAGTACTTCACCTTTAAAAACACCGAAAAGGGCTGGAAGCCGGTTTTCAGGTTCGCGCTAAACATCGTGGTATGCTACCTTATCGCATACGTGGCCGTATCGCCGCTCGTAAGCTTCATTTGTACGGCGAACAATATCTCGATGTTCGGAATGAGCGTACCGAAATTCGCGGGAAACGCCGCCCTCGCGGTAGGCGCTTGCACCTTCGTAGCGTGCAACTACGTAGGCCAGCGGTTCTTCGCGTTTAAGGAAAAAAACTGAGATATAAGATAAACGGGCTGCGGAAAACAGCCCGTTTTTTGACAAATATTATTTGAGCCCGTACTGCGTCGCAACGCCGTTCGCTCCCGGCGCTAAGAGGAGCAAAAAGCGTTCGGCGCTCACGTTCTTCAAAAACCGCCTTTATATTTTTGTAAATTTATCTTTACAAATCAGCCATATTATTGTACAATACCGATGAAATAATTTTCTGCAAGGAGGAAAAACTATGAAAAAGATAATTTCGGCAGCATTAGCTGTCCTTATGATCGTTTCTGTTTTATCAGTGACCGCGTACGCCGCGAACAACGGCCCGAAGAAAACTGAACCCGCCCCTTATATGATCTATTATCCGGGGATCTCGTTTATCGAGACCGACGGCAAGGGCAACATAAAAATAGAAACAGACGAAAAATACGGCTACGAAAGGGAAGCCATCACCCCCATTTTTTCGGACGAGGGCGTCAGCAAGCTCGACGGCGTAAACTACGACAAGAGCACAAATACCCTGACTCTTACAAACCTCAATGCTTCCGATAGGATCCTTCTTTACCGCGCAATGGGCGACGACTTCAAAATAAACGTCGTCGGCGACTGCTCGCTCGCTCAGATCCGCGCCTATGCCTATTACTGGAGCTCAGCCGTAACATTTACGGGCGACGGCGCTTTGACCGTAAATAAGGATAAGCTTTTCAGCGTCGGCTTTGAGAACTATTCCGACGGCGCCGAGTCGGCCGTAACCTTTGACAAAGGAGTAAATGTTAAAATCAGCGGAAAAGACAAGGCCGTGGCGGTCATATCGTCCAAGGCCGCTTCGGCGGATAAGGTCTTTGTATTCAACGGCGACTGCAAGGCCGATGTTTCGAGCGAGGAAAGCTATACCGAAAACCCCGCCTCGGCAAACGGCTACAGCGTCGACAAATCCCGCAAGCCCGATTACATCGGAAAAAAGGCAAAGTGTCTGACCGACCCCGACGGGATCTACGTTATGGGCGAGTGCACCACAACCAGCAGCGACGGCGTTGAGAAGAAAGGCTACTGGATCAACAAGCTCGCTTACTCAAAGGCTCTCGGACTTTATGTGCTCGCTCCGTTCTCCAACGGACAAACAAGCAAGAACATATATCCTGGCGACAGCGATTATAACGATTACGTTCAGGACGAGGACTTGCTCTACAACACAGAGAAGCGATATGTTGACGCACATCTCAAAAAGATGACAGACAAAAACGGCAAAGCCTACGTTTACGGCGACGTATGGGACAGCGGACAGACCAAGGTAGTAGCGACCTACAGTGAGATCTCCGACGTAAAAGGCGCGTATGTATTCACAGCCGTAAAGGAAGGCGCCGAGGCCGAAGAGTTCGCAAAAAACCTCACCCCTGCCCCCGAAGACTTTGTTCCCATCGGTAACGGAGTTTACGTGGACGCCTCGAGTATTACCGGCGTTTTTGTTAAGGAGCTTGACATGGACAGCGACGACCTCGGCGCTCCCGTAAAGAGCAAGAGCGACCCCGACGGCGTATACTTTATGACCGAGGGCAGACGTTACGAGAACTTTGGAGAAGCAAACGAAAAGGCGATCCCCAGCCGTTGGATCAGAAAATATGTGTACATCAAAAAACATGACATTTATATCGAGGACACCGATTTCGCGGATCACGGATGTCTTACAATGGACTACGACGACTTTGACTCCTCGGGCTACACTCTTGTAAACAACGACCCCGACGCAGGCCATGTGTACAACAACGGCGCTGTCAAAAATGTTTACGGATATTTTTACAAGGATAAGAACGGCAAAGAATATATTTGCACGACAAATTACGATTCACAGGAGGGCGAGCTCACTGTTTATAACTACGAGGAATTCCCCGAGCTGAAAACCTCCGAGGAGCAGAAGTACATCTGCACCCCTGCCGAGGGCGTTGACGGCAAGTCTCTTACGCAGGTATTTACGCGCAAGACCATCGAGGGCGAAACCAACTTCTACATCAACAACACCGACTTTGAGTCTGCCGGCGACGGAAATTCACCCAGCGCTTCAAGCAAAAAGGCTAACCCCGTGACCGTCAAAACAGCGACAAAGTCTGTTAAGGCGAAGGCTCTCAAAGGCAAGAAGCAGACCGTAACTCCTATCACAGTTAAAAACAATCAGGGCAAATTCACCGTTTCCCTGGTCAAGAAGGGCACGGCAAAGAAGCTCTTGGGCAAGATAACCGTCGCCAAAAACGGCGCAGTTACCATAAAGAAGGGCAAGTACTCAAAGGGCACCTACAAGATCAAGCTCAAGATCTCCGTAAAGGGCAACGCGGCCTACGCTTCAAAAACCATTACAAAAACTGCAAAGATCAAAATCAAATAAACTGTAAAAACAATACGGGCTGTCACAGAGCACAAAATCTGTGACAGCCCGTTTCTTTAGCCTTTGTTTACTTTTCGCCGCTCATCTCGCAAGATTCTTTGCGGATTCTTTTCTTTATTCCTGATTCGCCTCGTATTTTCTCGCAAAGCAGGTGAAGGGAGCGAGCGGATCCTTGTTGTTGAGCCAGAAAAGCTGATTGTTTTCCGTGGTGAGGTGCTGGGTCTCGGAGATGTTTTCGTCGCCTCCGTCGGAGAACACCGCGGTGTTGAATTCGCGGCAGTTGAGGATGATTTTATAGACGTCCGCGCCCTCCGGATCCTTCTCGACAAAGGTCATCGGGAGCTTTACTCCCTCCTGAGCAAGCGACGAGAGTTCGGCGTAAGCCTTTCCCCAACCGGCGGTATCGGTAAAATACACGCTAATGCGGCCGCTTCGGGTATAGGGAAGAAACTCGCGGTACGCGCGCGAAAGCTTTTTGAAAGCGGCCTTCACCCCGGCTTTTTCGGACTCAGCCACGGCGCGCTTAAGCCCGGCGTAAGCGTTGAAGGAGCTGAGCGTATAGTAACGGTCGAGCAGATCGCGCGAACGGGCGATCAGGCTCTTGAGATCGGCCTCGCTGCCGTTTTCTCCGGTGAGAGCCTTGGGTGCGGTAAAGGTCAGCTCGGCGAGGGTCGCCATTGCCGCCGCGTCGCTCTGAACGGCGCCGGACTTTTCCTCCGGAGCAGAGCCGCCGGCGTCCTTGCGGCAGCCTTCCATTATATATGTAGCGGACGGGTAGATCTTGTCGTGATACAGATTCTCGCCGTAGTAGATTATCTCGTCGTCATAGGCCTCTACATAGTAGCCCTCGGTACAGTCGCGGTATTCCTCGCCCTGAGCCGCCTGATAGCTGAGCTTGTGGTTGTCGTAGTCGAGCATCGTAGGACAGCAGACGGAGCTGTCGTGGATCATATGGCAGGATGCGTCGTCCATATCGGAGTAATTATAGCCGTATTTGAGCGCGATGTGGGTATGGCCTGACATCCAGATAAGCTCGGGGTACTGCTCGATTATATCCTGAAAACGTATCGTGGAGTCATAAACCGGATTCAGCGGCACGGTGTAGAAATTGTCCTCGTCGTCGCCGGCTCCGTAGCCGCCGCCTATAAGCGCGTGCTGTAAAAGGTAGATATTGCGGCCTCGGCCGTAGTACTTTTTCAGCAACCCCTCAAACCAGTCGAGCTGTTCGTCCGTGAACTCTTCGCCCTCGTTGGGACTGTATTCAAACTCGAGCGCCATAAAGATGAAGATATCGCCGGTTTTCGGCTCCTCTACATAGTAATACGGCTTTTTACCGGAAAGAGAATCGGTCTCTCCGTCAAGTCCTGTAGCGTTCATAAAGGTGTAGAGCGCGCGGTCGGGCTCGCCTACGCGCAGCTCGTGGTTTCCGCTCGACTCATAAACCGGCCCTGTGTAGGGCGAATCGGCGAGTATCTTCTGATATCGGTCGAATTCCTTTGAGGGGCCTTCGGCGTTGGTGATATTGTCGCCGGCTGTAACTATGAAATCGGCCTTGCGCTTTGCGGCGGTCTCGAGAGCCTTCTCAAAATGCAGCTCGCAGTGCTCGTAGTACGGGTGCTCGGCGCAGTCGATGTGGATATCGGAGTAGTTCATAAAGCTGTAGTTTTTTTGTCCGGGCTTGTACGGAAATCTCTTTTTAGCCGGTATCGTGTATACAGCCGCCGCGTTTTTTACCGTTGCCTTTTGGCCGCCGGAAACGGCTATCAGCTTTTCCGCGAGCGGCGGGATAGCAGTATGCTCCCCGAGCTCAAAGGAGGCTGAGCCTGATTTTACGCTGACCTCGCCGAGCTCGTAATAGCCCTCGAGCGCCCTTTCGCCGTCCGCCCAGTAGAGCTTGTAAGCGCCGTCGGAAAGACCGCTCAGGGTAATTTTTCCCTCGGCGTACCCGGCCTCAGGAACCTTGAAGGTATAAGAAATCCCCGCCTCGGCGCTCGCCGGAGCAAGCGACGCGGACGACAACACCGCCGCCGCGAGACAGGAACAAATAAGCTTTTTCAGTTTCATTGGGATCCCCTCTTTTCTGTACGCGGAAAGTCCGCACACCCATTGTAGCATATTTATGGTGTTTTTAACAATACTAAAAGCGAGGTGATTTTATGACAAATTTTTTTGAGGATTCTTTTCCCTATCCGTCCGGCGAGCCGGGCGTGATCTCGGGCACGGAGTTTACCGGGCTGATCCCGTCCGCTCCCGAATCGGACGAGGAGCTCGAAAACGAGGAGAGCATCAATAGCTTTTTCCCGGACGAGAGAATCATCCCCGAGTCGCCGGAGCAGGATATGCTGAACTAAAGCCGCGCGAGCTCGTCGAGAATATTCTCGCGGACATCGTCCCAGCCGTCGATCTCGAAGCTTCCGCCGCCGTTGGTAGCGCGAAGCTTTGAGTCGTTCATATCCATCCCGTAAGCGAAAAGCTCGCCCGCCGTTATGTCGATCCCGCGCTCACGGCAAACCTCGCAAAACGCGCTAACAGGATCTGCCGCGCCGCGCGTCCCGAGCAGACGGCCGCGAAAATCCCCGTCCCGGCGCGCTTCGTCGGTTATTCTTTTGATCTTATCCCGTATCATAAGCTATGCTCCCAAATGTATTTTTTCCCTAGGCAGTTTTCCGCCTCGAACAGTATAAACTGAATTAACTATTTATCGTAATTCCCTGCCAAATAATAACGCACCTGCATGTTAGGGTTTCCGTTAGAGGAAATAGCAGAACCCCATAACGCAGGTGCATTCTTTCTTAATTCATTATTTCAAGCTTTCAAAGGATGTAATAATTTTGGCGACGTACATCTGAATCAGGGTCGCATCACGAACTGTAACGTTTCCGTCGCCGTTGACGTCGGCGAGCAACCTTGCCCGTTCGTCGGTTATCGGCACTTTGCCGACATTATCCTTCTGGATCGCGGTAACATCCATGACATCCACCTCACCGCTGAGGTTGGCATCGCCCGTCTTATGCGACAAAAGCGTGAGGTTTTTTACCTGATTATTATAACAATATCGTGCCGCATTGGTGTTCTCATAGCAAGTAACCGTTATATCGCCGGTATACGACATGGGCGCAAAACAGTCAGCACCGATAGAAGCGACGGTATAAGACAGGAACAATTCCTCAAGATCGGTATCGTTCATAAAACAACCCTCACCTAAAGCAGTTACAGACGGTGGGATCACCACATTCCAAAGAGCTGTGTCGTTGGAAAAGGCATAGTCGCCGACGGATTTTAGTCCGTTGGGGAACACAACCTCCTCGAGAGAGGTACAGCCCTCAAACGCCCTGCTGCCTACGGCAGTTAACGCCGAGCCCCAACCGATGTCCGAAAGCGCCGTACAACCTGAAAATGCACTATCGCCGACAGAGGTGATATGGTCGGGGATCGCTACGGAAACCAGCGAAGTATTCTTGGAGAACACTCCCTGAGGCAGGGCGCTGATTCCCAATGCTGCGCTTAAATCGATCTCTCTCAGTGAAGAGCACGACCCAAACGCCGATTCGCCTAGGCTCTCAAGGTTAGAAGGCAGCGCTACCGCTGTCAGATTGACGCTTTTATAAAACGCAAAGTCACCTATATAGCTATAGGAATCCGGAATCGTGACGGATTTAATCTTCGAGTTTCTGAACGCATTGGCATAAATCCCCTTTACCACGCGGTTTTTTACCGTCAGAGGCAGAGAAATACTCGCGTCGCTCCCGCTGTACGAATAAATATACAGGGAGTTGTCGTCGTTGATAACAAATTTATAGTCCCCCGATGTGACAAAGTTGAGAGCCGATACGGGACAAGCCTGCAAGGCGGCAGCGACCGTCAAAATAACGCACAGCGCTGCAACCACTATTCTCTTTCTAAGGCACATACGGATCCTCCTCATACTGTTTCGGTTGGTGATCATCTTTCTTCACTTAACCGCAAGAGGCTGCACAAGTCAGCCTCTCGGTTTGATTATTTTACTTTTCCCTGCTTCAAGGTGAAAAATTCGGTATAGCAACCCTCGAGCTCCTTATAGTCCTCGGTGTTATAAAAAATGTTGTATACAAAAAGCCTTTTTTCGCCGTCCTCAAACATCCAGTCGGCTACAAACAACTCGGCATCCTTGTTGTCAACATCCATAACTCTGAGGTGAGAGCCCTCCACGACCGCTTTTATATTATAGGTTTTATCATTCAGGATGATTTTTCCTTTGCAGTCATTATCAGGAGTAAAATGGAAGCTATAGTCGTTCGCTTCCCAGCGAATTTTTTCAAATTTGTCGGGAGCCTTGTCATAATTCCCCGTACAGCCTGCCGCGATTACGCTGAAAGCTGCCGCAAGCGCCAACAAAATACACAATACTCTTTTCATTTGATCTACTCCTGCCGTTGCGGATTATAATAGCGCTCAACCTTTGCATAGTACGGGGAAACGATGACACTGACGGTGTTGCCCGTCTGCGTCACAAAGAAGGAGAATACCCTCAGCTCCTGCCCCTGATATGCCGGGAGATTGTTCATTTGAGCGCCGAAGACATAGTGATAGCCCTTCAGCTCATCCGAATATCTCAATTTATCCTTGCCTTCCTGCGAGCTCGCTGCGATATAACGGAAGCCAATGTTGTTGATCGTCTGAGCCTTGAAGTTCTCATCATAGCTACCGTCGAGCACGCCCTCAATAAACGCCTGAATGTTAGCGTTGGTATTCAGGTTATCCCTCGCACTCTGGTAATTATAGGTGTCGTTCTCTGCGGTTGCATAAATAGCGCCCGCACCCTTAAGGGTCGTTCCCGAGTTAGACTCTCTGTCAAGATAATCAACAATATAGAAGTTATGCCTTACCCTGTCGGTGGAGTTATTATCTTCGCGGTACGTCTCGCTGTAGCTGTATGATATGACAGACGATGCCCCGACGCTGCCCGAATCGGTCTTGCAGTACAAGCGCATATTATCCTGAGTATAGCGCACATTGTACGCTCCCGTTGTTTCAGCCAGAACGACCTCATGTCCGCCGACTTTAGTGCACCACTGGTATTTTTGTCCGCTTGATAGAGCCAGATAATAAGGGTTAGAAGTTCCGGTATTAGTATCTGTCGGAAGATTGTTCTCGTCCAGATACTGCTTACTCGCGTCAAGCGTCAGCGTCTGCTGGAAACGCCCCTCAAACGGATCGTCAATCAGCAAAGTGTTATAATTTGTCTTATCACAAATGCTGATTCTGTAAACATGCTCCGATTCGTTCATCGTCGCCTCGGCATAGAGCATGCTCTTGCTAGGCTCTGTCTTGGTTATGGACGCGCTGTCATACTCATAGTCAAAGTATTTGCTCTTGATGAGCGGCTGATTGTTCTCGCACAAATCTTCGATATAATCGGCATCATTTGCGGTCGAGTAACTGTCATTTATCCTGATTACCTTGGTGTAGGATACAGGAGTTCTTTTATCTTCGTAATCAACATATTCATATTCGCCGTCGGAAGTGTCGAAGTCCTTGAACTTGTAGGTGATCTTCACACGAACATCGCTGGGCTCAGCTGCGCTTGAGGATGTCGCTTGCTTATAAACCGCTACATATGTCGTGCTACCGTTGCCATCGTTATATTCGGGCGCCGAGTTGATGTTATAATCATATTTGATCTCGGGGTCGGACTGTTCATGAACAAAGCTGTTCATGTTGCTGATGGTCGTTGTCTCCCCTGAAAACTCTACATTGTCCGTCGGACACTTTGCCCAGTGATCGAAATAGTAGGTTATCGTGTTTTCGCCAACAGTATCGGTAATTTCCTCAGCAGCCGTAACGCGAACGTTGTAACTAAACTTATAGGTTCCGTCATACGCTGCATACTGAACATCGTGGATGCCGTCTGTTTCGTCGGTGATGATACCGGTTCCGGCAATTCGGGTGATTCCGGTCGGCAACACTGTTCCATTCGTCAGGGACGCACGGAAGGTATTGGTAATAGATGCATTTGAGATCTTCGTCAGGGCTCTCATATTGGTCGAGTCAGCTTTGATCCACACTTCGCCCGAGTAAGAGTCGGTGCTGACGGTAAAGCCTCTGTACCCTTCTGTGCTTGTTGTGTTAGCGATATACTCGGCACGGGTATGCGACGTTGTCGAACCGTCCTGAGTATAATACTTTCCGTCAATGGAAATGGCATTGATATTGATGTCCTGAAGCACGCCTGTTGAGTCGTCTTTGTATGAGATGTTGTAATCGCTCTTCAGCTTCTTAAGATCCAGCGTATAGGCATATATGGATTCACTGCCGCTCACCAGCTCCATCGAACATAGATAGTTATTTACCGTATTGCTGTCTGTATACCGGAAGTTAAGCGAGGGGTTGCCGTTGTTGTCGTTCATATCAACCATAACGGTTACTTCCGGATCCAGAACAAAGATATTATAGGTCTGAACTTTTGTGGTGAAAGTAGCGCCGCCGCTCGAGATTTCATCGTGGCCGTATTTATATTGCACCTGATATTTAACGATATACTTACCCTTATGAGCCGGGGTCCAGGTGTTGTTCGATGATCCCAGAAGGTCGATCCAATTGGCGTCGCCGGTTCCTGCGTCGGGCTCTCTTTGGATCTTAAACAGCACATCCTCTATCGTAGAGCTCGGCGCCGCCTTACTCAGCGAGCTTCCCGCTGTAAGATTCAGTAGGCTCTTGATCTGATCCTTGTTCTTTGCAGCAGAGGAATCATTATTCGTTTCCAGCTTGACCTTTCCGGTAACTGTTTGGTAGGAGTGCAGATCCTCATACTCGGAGGCTGAAGTCACGTCACCGTTACCAATATTCTTATTATACACGTTGATATAATAATCCTTAAACTCAGTAAGACCCGCTACTGTACCTGAAATTCTCCTTGCGTCAGTATAAGTATCCGCCGAGCTTCCGTCTGTATAATATGCCTTCACTTTTACATGACCCGCATAGGTGAAGCTGTAGAGACGATAATAGGTTGAGCTGTTGGTGTTATCCCGGACATTGCCTTCATAACGCATCAGGTGGTCGTCGGTCACGTTCTCGCCCTTGCAGTAAGTGGAATAATCCGCATCGGCAAGATAATAATGATACTGCTTAAAGTGATTGTACGCATCAACGTCCGTCTGGGAGTTGCTTATCTTTACACCCTGAATACTAACCTTATTTTGTCCGGAATTATTGTACTTTGACAGAACATAAACCGTTGTTGTGTTCGCCTTTTGCTGCAGTGCAATAAAACTGTTGAAGAAGCTTGTATAGGCGGTTGAAATGCCGTTTTCATATTCCGCCGTCGCATTATATGCAGGCCATACCGTCCAGCTACTCGTACCATATACGCTGTTTGCGCTACTTCTCGCTTGATTATATGCGGTCAGATCGGTTCGCGCGTTTTCATAATAAGCGTTGCCCGTTTCTTCCTCTTGGATTGTGTTGAGGTACAGATTCTTCATCTTGAAGAATTTTTTCTGAGCGGTGTTATAATACACACGGATGGTATAGTTTCTTGTCAGGGTCGCCGCTGTATCTACTCCGGGAGGATTGTTTGTTATGGTCATTGTGATAGGATAATCAACATAACCCTCGGAATCATTCGCGTTGCCGTCGAGAGACGGAATCAGGCTGACGGGGCCGTTTGTATCGAGCTGCGCCTTTGTAAAAGAAGCGCTTGTAAACGATGCGGACGATATTGCAAATTGAGCCGTTTCATCGGGATAGGTGTCCATTGAGGATTTAACCTTGATCGGCTGCTTATAGAACACGTTCACCGTGTCGTTATCGTTCATGCTCTTGTTGCTGAAGGCTCTGTCCCCGGTCTGCTGTTCAATCGTGACTGTCGGGGATGAAACTGCCTTAGCCTTTAGCTTAACCACGATACCAACGTTTCCGTTTTCAATCTGATAAGTATAGATAAGGTGGTTTCCGGTAACGGATGGGTCTCCTACCTGAGTCGGCTCTGCATAGCCCGTCGCGCTGCTAAAGGTGATCGAATCTAGATCATAACCGTTTGCTAAATATATGTGCAGTCTGAACCGGTCATGATACTCGCCGCCCTGCATCCCGTCATCCGTATTCAGCTCTGTCACATTGAGCCAGTTTCCGTTTGTCGGAGTTGTCGAATCGGTTGTGTACTGATCGCTATAAAAGCTCTTTTCGATAGAACACTGAACCGGCTTGAAGTACGCTGTAACCGTTACCACGCCGTTTGCTCTGAGGTACAGGGTAGAGTAGGGCGCACACAGATATGCCTGAGACGGCTTACCGGAGGTACCAACCGAATTTGTGAACGTTCCCTGAAGAACATTGCTAGAATCGTCGCCTGAATTATAGACCTTGACTGTCTTTCCGGAGATAGTGATTGACCAGTAATCGAACTCATAACCGGTATTATTCTCGGCAGTCAGCGCAACAGTGGTCAGGTTGCCGATGGGAGTAGTCGATGTGATGGTATTCAAGCCGCGCTTTACTGTACCGCGGTCGGTATTATTGACGCCGACTGCAACGTTATATTTTGTCTCGGTATACTCATAAGTAACAGTCGCGTCGTTATCCGCTTTAACGGTGATAGACGAGGTCTGTGAATTAAGTGTGCCGTCGACCATGGTAACGCCTGAGGGCATACTGCTCCACTTTGACTTGCTGTAGTCGGTCGGAGCGTCGGGAATCGGAATAACGACGGTCGACTTTTTACCTGCGGTATAGGTGGTGCTAATAGTATCGTATGTTATTGTACCGCCGTCCGTCGTCTTTTTTCTCTGTACGTGGATTGTGCGGGCGATCTCGACAAAATTCGGAGACACTGTCGCGCCGTTGCCGGTCGCCTTTACTGTAACCGTAACGGAAGAAGTTGTCGCTGTTCCGTCTACCGTCGCGGTAGCCGCATTACTCGACACGGTAACAGGATTTGTAGTATCAATTACATATCCGCTCGGAGGCGTGAAGGTTACATTTGCACCGGTGCTGTTGACCTTTACGATTCCGTTTGTATCTCCCGACTTAGTACCTGTTTCGCTGCCTGTCAGGGTGGAGTTGATATAAGCCGGCGTTGTATCGGTAGCGCTGATCGTTACGGCAAAGATATCAGCAGGGATCGACGCCCACGCCGAGCCGGTGTAATACTTTAGCTGATCTCCCGTTGCAAAGCTGCTGATATCGATGTCTGTGGTCTGATTTTGGTTGCTTCCCTTGGAGAAAATTAGTCCGTCATAGCCAAGGTTGTACGTCTTGTAGTAATAATACTCGACCTGAGTGTTTCCGTCCCATCTGTAAATGCTGCCCGTATAATCGGCATCTCTGCCTGTTACCTGCTGGGCGGCGCCGGAGGTTAACGCAACGCCGGGGAAACCACTGTCACAGTTATTAAAGCCGCCGGTTCCACTCTTCCACAACCATGCATCGGTATAATTGACTTTATTTGCATAGAATATTCTGAAATCCGCCTCAGATGCATAAAGCGCTCTGATATAGGCGCCTGATTCACCAGAGGCTCCAAGTACCGTTCTGCCTGTTGTCAGGTTAGATTCTACGATCGTCACATTGCTGCTCTTTTGAAAACCGGTGAGCTTGTATCTGACGTTGTTTACTGTCTTGTATGTATCAAAATAGACTTCGGTGTTATTGTTGCTGCTGACGCCGATAGGGCTGACGGACTCGGTCTGAACCGTGCCGCCGTTGACCTGATACTGTTTTGCGATCGAATAGGTTAAGCCGTCGATTACATTTACGGTGATCGGGTCGGATTCCACATATCGCGACGACTTTGCGTTTGTCGATGTGTTGACCGTCGTATCTGTGATCTTGACCTTGAACAAATATGTTCCGATCGTGCTCGGCGTCCATGTTTTTGAGGAGTCTGTGCTTGTTCCGTTTGCGGTGGTGGAAATTAATGAATAGCTTGTACCGTTGTTCGAGGACATATAATACTCGTATTTCGCGCTGGAGCCGAAAAGATTTCCCGCCGTACCGGTGAAAGTGATCGTATGGTTGGTTTCGTCAACATTCGGAGAACTGTTGTCCACGGAAAGCGAGGCGGTAAGATCGTCCTTAGCCGTGGCGGTGTATTTTACGCCGCCGTAATTACCCGTGCTGCCAAAGTCATAGGTCACCACAACCTCATGGAACTTGGTAGCGTGCGGCAAATCGCTTCTGTCAATATAAAAGCTGTTATTTCTGTTGTAATCGGTATTCGTAAACGAAGTGCTTATCTCAGTATTATTGCTTTCGGCGCCGAATATCTTTGACTGTGTGGTATTATAGAAACGGAAATACACATCTCCGGAATCGGTTTTCTTTAGATAATAGGTAAAGGTTCGCGTCGTACCGGAGCCGCTCATGGAATTGGTGGCGTTACTGTCCCATTTGTTGGTGATACCATCGCTGATTTTGTATGAATCTCCATCCGGCATTGCGACTTTTTGAACGGACAGCGTTTTGTCGTTATGGTTCCACGTGAATTCATATAATCCGCCCGAGCCGGGGGTAAAGTAGAGCTTATCCGCGCTTCCGCCGAAGTTCGAATTATTGTAGTGGTATACGCTCGCGGGGGTATCTGTTTTAAGCTCTGATGTGCCCTTGTAATACTGTGCGTTCGCAATCTGAATAAACATATAGTATTTTCTTTTTTGTAGGTAAAGCTGCAATTTATACTGTCCGCCGGACGAATGCGAAAACTCAGTATAATTATCAAGGTTCCAGTTGCCGTCATGATCTGTGGCAACATCCCACGCGAGCTTACAGGTGGAGGTAGTCTGCGGGCTGACTACGACTTTATTATTGGACGTATCAAATGTAAATACATAAGTCGCTGCCGAACCGGAGGTATATGTAACTCTGTGGCTAGAATTACCGTAGTTAGTGCTACCGTAATCATACAACTCCACCGAAACATCCGTCGAAGCGTTTGCATTGGCTTTATAATAATTATTGTCCCACTTTATATAAAAACCGTATGAGGAACTGGCGTCAAGACTCAAAGCAACAGAATACCTGTTGGAATTGTTAGAAGATACCGACATAGTTGCCGAGTTGCTGGCAGAATAGTTGCCCGGATCCATATTCTTCTGATAATACAGTTTGATCGTTGTGGCAGCTTCGGAGACGATCGGCATCGCAGAAAATAACGAAATGATCATCATCACTGTCAGCACATATGCTATAGTTGATTTGGAAAGTCGCATCAATTTTGTTTTCATGATTCAAAACCTCCGATTTGAAGATTAAAATCTACAGTCCGGTCGAAACGTGCGCCACTGACCCGGCGCGCGTATCCGCCACGATTTCTATATAAAGAATAATAAGCGTCCGATTTGTCTGACCCGAATGTGCATAAAGACACTTATACATGTTATTTACCGTAATATTATACAATATTTCATAATAGTTTTCTACTCATTTTTGAAAAATTGTAGGATATTTCTAAATTTCGTTTGATTGAACAATTCCTTTGCAGAATAATTGTGCACTTTAAACGAATAATAACTGACAGAAAACAGATAGGATATTTGGGTTTATCCCAACTATTGACATAGAGCCTGCTATTTGTCGTAATCCACAGCCAAACAAAAAACGGCCGGGAGTTTTGTTTGACTCCCGACCGCTGTGTTTAACGGTTATTATTGCCCTAATCCTCTGTTTCCGCTTCGGTTTGCTCAGGCACGGCTTCGTCGCCTGACGGATCGGAGGATTGACTTGAAGGTTCTTCGTCCTGTAACTGTTCGCCTGGTTCCGACTCCTGCGCGTCCGCTTGTTGAACGTCTTGCGCGTCGGGCTCTATCTGCCGGTTTACTTTCTGAAGGATCTCGTTCTCTTTTTGCTCGCGGGCATAGCGATCGATGATATCCTGAACACTGTCCTTCTTTTCCGTTTGGTTGATTCCCATAAGGGATTTGACCAAAACGACCACTTCGTTAAAGAAGGCTAGGAAAATCAACGCAAGGATGGTGAGCAATCCCCACGGGGTAACAAAGAACGAATAAAGCGACGCAAGCAAATCGAGCTTGACTACCATTTTGCCGAGAACGTCCTCCGCACGGATCGGACTGTCGGCAACCGGGTTATTGTCGCCTTTTGTTACAAGGTAGGTCTCTCCGCCTTCAACATAAGGCTCCTGCTCAACACGGTGAGTAACGATCTTCCCCTCAAACTCGCCCTTTGTCCCTTTGTAAGATATGATATCTCCTTTTTGCAGCTCCGATACATCGCAGGAATGCGTTAAGATCACGTCTCCTACTTGGAGCGTGGGCTTCATGCTGCCCGAACTGACGCGGAAGATCGTGTAACCGAGAAACGAGGGGGTTTGGCCGCTTATGCGCGCGAACATCGTAACAATCAGCACCGAAACCAAAAAGACAAGTATTGTGGCGAAGATCACATTTTTTATGATTCGGATGGTTTTAAGTATTTTATTTTCAGAGCCGGAGTTCTTGCGAACCCCGGCCTTTGAATCGTTATTTTTCATATTGTAAATTGTTTATATGGTATAGAATATTTTTTCGGCAATGTTTGTTTCGTTCGTCTTGTTGATGACATACCAATAGAGCTCTACTTCTTCATTCTTAGGCACAAGAACGTTTTTGAATACCGGCATCTGATCGATAGTATTAACTACATGAACCGTCGTCGTCACCGTGATGGTATCCGTGTTCGATCCGCTGTTGTTAAAAACCCCCTGTATCGTCGTAGTAAGCGTTGCGTCGCCCGAATTTGTCTCGGAAGCATGAACATTGCCCGCTTTGTCAACCGTAAAAATATTAGTGTTCGACGAAGAATAGGAGATGGATTTGCCGTGATAATCGGCAACAAAGGACTCGGCTCCGGTATCGTTTGTATTGTGAAGTCCAAGGTCAACGTCGCCGCCCTTGCTGACGTAAGCGTGTGAGTAATAGTTCGACAGCGCCGCAAACACGGTTTGATCCTCCTCGTAGACGTGAATCTTGTAGGAACTCTGAATCTCCTTACCGTTGAGCTTATAAAGCCTGCACGGAACGATCTCGGTAATGTCGCGGGTACGGTTCCAGTCTTTGTTTGCGTCATTGTCGTCATACCAATGATTATAGAAGAAGAAAGAAGTGGTATCCGACGGGATGTCATAGTAAAAAATCTTAGCCGCGGTTGTGGACTTACCATCAGCGGCGTCCTTGTAGGAGTTGTTCGGATTGCCGAGAGCTTTCATTTTTCCATTGTTCGCCTCTGAGCCGACATAATACCGAATCTTCATATCATATTTATTGGACGAATAATCATCGTTATACCAGAAGGATTCGTATGCTGCGGTCGGCTGAAAATATACCCTGATTTTGTCGTACGTGGTCGGTACTCGGGTAATATTAAAGCCCTTTTCATTGATCGTCGGTGAGGTTGTACCTACTCTGATATTGACGTTATTGACAAGATTCCTCAATTCAAGGTCGGCATAAACATCGCCCGATGGGTTGTTTTTGTTGCTGAACACGGTTTTATAATACTGGATATTTGTAGAGGCGCTGTCAAAGGTGACGTTGGTTACGGTATTATTGTTCAGATTTTCTCCGTATTCGTCCACCCTGTACGTCGCTGCAGAAAATCCTCGGCTACCGGAAACAGGTAACTTTAAAACCGACAGAGTCGCCCTGTTGCCCTGCGGAGGGTTGTCGCCTCCGTGATTATACCACGAAAACGTTGAAGGCATTACAGCCACAATCATCATCACCAGCGCCATGCAGCATACTGCCAGTTTTTTTGTTGTATTCATGGTAATCACCACCTCATTATAATACCGCTCTGTTGAATTAATTATTCGCCCTTATACCAAATGAAATAATGCGTATTTGTGTCATAGTAGAATCTGAACACGCCGTTTTCGGAATCGGTGATATCCTGTGCCGATATACTGATATTAACAACATAACCTTCTGTATACTGGTGATCATTGATATCTCTCATAGTTTCGCCATAGTTCGAGGCCCAGTTGCCCCAACCATCTGGTTTGCCGTAATGCTTATCTGCATTGCCGTCATAAACCATCAACTGGTAATCTCCGGGATCCTTGACGTATGCTCTGCACATAAAGTAGTGGTTATTCGTGTCTGGTGCACCGTTACCATAAACCATTCTGATATGCGCCCATTTTCCGTCTCCGCCCTCGTCTTCGTTGTTGGTATTGAAATTATTAACTAGCACCGTGGAGGTATACGTCGGCAAACTATTTGCATCGTCAAACCACGTTAAGGTAGACATGTCAAAGTACTTGCCCTCCCAGGTCTGGGTGATAGTTCCCTGAGCGTTTTTGCTAAGGAGCCAGACGTCCTGTGACTGTAGCGCAGTTCTGTCGGTGGAGTCGCCGCGACCGTCGTTAAATACAGCACGATCAAAATTGCTCGCCTGGAAGAAAACCTTCATCAACGGCAGGTTCATATTGCCTGCGGTATCATTAAGACGTGTCATCTTTTCTCCCGGCCAAGCGGCATTCTTTACTACCTTTCCGTTAACATCATCGCTGTCATAAATCTTCTCACTATCCCACAGATATACCTTAGGATATACCTTAAGCTTTGAATCATCAGGTAAATTAGAATTGTCATACTGGTTTATAAGCTTTGCAGAGTCCACAAAGTAAACGTCTTTAGCGTTGACTGTGTCCCAGTTAGCGTACTCATGGCTGTAAACCGAAAATACCTCGCTGTGGTAGGTAGCGGGAAAAGCCGTCTTCCAACAATCCCAGTAACTGACATTAACACCAAGAGTGTTGTCCGTGTTTGTACCGTGATTCCATCCGTCACCGGAGCACCGGTAAAGAACCGCTTCATATCCTGTATAAACCTCGGGAATATCGACATAGTAGTACTCGTCGGTATGGTTCGTGCTATCCTTGCTGGACACCTTGGTAATCTCCCATCTTCTGATGTTACCGCTTGCAGATGTATCATAAATAGCCCAGTATATATGTGCGTCGGCGTTTTTCAGCCAGTTACTACCGGTGGCGCCACCGGCGCCGTTGTTGAGACCTTTGTCGTATTCATCCACCGTCATATCTCTGACATAAATACGGCGGTTATATTTCCACGAAGAAGATAGCTGGAGGTTGATGTCCGAAAGATCGATCGTGTTTACCGGAGCGTCAGCCTCAAGCCACAGCTTTACGGTTACGGTAGTCGGAGTGTCCTTTGGAACTGTGAATACAGTATTTCCGTCGAGGTTGTTGCCCGCGCCCTGATTGGGCTTGTTGGTAGTATTGGCCGACGCTTTGTAATAGCCTAAAGGACGAACCCCGTTGTTGACCGAGGTGTCTTTATAATCTGTGGCATATGTCTCAGGATAATATGTATAATTATCGACGGGACGCCTGTCTTTTGTTTCACAGGATGTGTACGCGTTGATCTTGTACGAGCCGTTTGAATTAAAAGCGTACACCGTGGTCGCGCCGTTAACGGTGACCGAAGTGCGCAGATACTGCAGATTGGGATCCTCATTATTAACAGGCGGTGCCGTTGCTGAATCCGGACCTCCGTTGGTATCGGTCGCTCCGGTGTAAGTCCTTGTTGTAAAATAAGGTGCACTACCGTTTTTCTTTTCGAACCAATACGACGTTGCAACATTCGGCGAGTTGACCCTAAATGTTACGCTGAGATAATTGGTATTGGCGTCGTCCTTGGTACCATCACGATATTTACGCGAATTGGCTGTTGAATCGTCGGCAGGGAATTTGAAATCTTCGCCGTCGCTGTAGCATCCGGAAAGGTGCACGTTTCCGTCACGAAAATCTGAATTTCTCGCGCTGTAGCGATAGAAATAGCTTGACAAATCGATCGCATAATTTGTTTGGCTGATAGTAATATCAGATTTCAGCTCCTCATTGGAAATATGCAGAGGGGTGCTCTGAGCGTCAGGATTATTGTTTTTCAGCTCGACGTTGGAAACCTCCTCGATCCAGCTGTAGCTCATTCCGACAACCAAAATCATAAGGAGAATGAGCGCCACTATGGACATTATTATGTTTTTATTGCCCGGTCCCTTAAAAAACCGCATAGCTTTTTTCATAGTGACACCCCCTTGTTTTCAGAAAATTTCATTAGAAATCATCACCGTCGATATCGTTATCATCATGTCCGCCGCCGTTGCTGTCGCCAAGATCCATCCAGTAGCCTTGGCAAAGCTGAGCATTGCTGTTTCCGCCCTGAGCAACATAGACTCTGTTAACGCCTCTGTCGTATGAGTAGTAAACATAGGTATTGCTCGATGCAGTTCCGCTCGGAGCTTTTGAATTCTTGCAGAATGTATAGGTTGTGCCCGTGCCGGATTTTGGCGTTAAGATAAATGTGATATCCTTTTGCATATCGCCGGGCATATTACAGAACCACTCGTCAGAAGTGTTCTGGTATTTGTACATCGTAAAGTCCGTAACGTCTGTAGCGTCATCGGGATTCACATAGCGAAGCGTCAAGCTGTGAGTAGCGGGCGTTGTGCCGCTCTGACCGTTAGACTGCGCGTTAAGCAAACCGCCAGCCCAATTACCGTTAGTGGAATCCTTAAAACGAATTACCTGCGTCTTGTCCCAAGAAGTTGAAAATGCAAGCGAAAGTGCAACGTCCTTAAGCGCAACTCTGTTTTTCGTACACTTGGGGTCAGCACCTTCAAGCCAGATAATAACGGAGATCTTGGTAACAACACCCTTTGCAAGCGTTGCTACCGGCGTTCCGCCGTAGGAATAATCGGAAAATGCATGCGAAACCTGACGGCCTAAGCTGCCCGTTATTTTTCCTGTTGCACGGTCAACATTCTCGACCGCCGCTGTTGTATAAGTCTTGCCTGTGGGGTTAAACACAACGGGCGCTGCAGGGAGTCCCTCGCTGTTTGGAACAGATGACCATATCGCCATTCTCAAAGGCGCAGCCTGCGCTGTACTGAGTGTGCCGTTGCTCAGAAGCTGCAACGATGTTTTTTCTTCATTTATATACAGCGCGGTGTTATTCTGTTGAGCAGTAAGGGAAAAGTCGATCTGAATATAATTATAGTTTTTATCTCCCACATTTGAGTTGCGGAAGGTCATTTCTTTTGTAACGTTTGAAAAATCAGAACCATCTGTCGGGAAATACAAATTTCGTCCGTCAACAGAAGACGCCGGAACAATGTATCTGTCCTGATCTTCATTCATCTGAAAATCACTGGTTCCGCTGTCGTTTACTCTAAGTCCTTTTCCGCACTGCAGAGTAAACCTTGCCGCGTCGATCTTGGAGGTTTTTATCGAGAACCACGAGAAAGAGCATGTTATAAAAACAGCGATCACCAAAAACAGTGAGACGACAGAGAAGAAAAGCTTGGTGCCAGTATGCTGTTTTACATGTCTTTTGACCTTTTCAACAGGCATTCTTTTTTGAGCCCTTTTTCCCCCTGCCATAATCTCACCTCATTTCATAGAAAATATTTATTATTTCAATTCAAGATGTAGGTTGAATGTTCCGCCGTCCATAGCTCGACGAGCCTCGGTATCCGTTCCTTCGATCCAAATTCTCATCTTGTATTTGAATACATAATAGTTGCGGAAATTAGTAGTGTCTGAATCCGGAACCGTTGCGTCACGCTTCAGCGTACTTTGCACCCACGCATTGTCGCTATAATCTAATGAAGATATAACCGCGTCCTGACCGAGCGTCGCATAATTGGTGCCGTTGACTGTTTTAGAAATAATCAGTTTTGAATTGTCATCGGTATCCCGCCATGTGCTCTCTGATACGCCTGTTCCCGTTCTTTTGGAAATGGTTTTTTCTGCGCTGGTATCGCTAGAGGTCATATGCTCAACATTTCTGTTTGTCAGTATTTCACCTGTATACGACTTTGGGGTACCGTCAGCTCCTGACGGCAGGAAGAACTGGTGAAGACGCGTAAGCTGGCCGAATGTAACGGATTCTCCTCCAATTTCCAGCGTATTGGAGTTGCCCGCGGTTACACCGTTGTAAAGCTCCCAGCCATCCAATGTCATCTTTGCTTTTAATACCAAATCCGGTCGCGGAATCCAAAGCTTGGAAAGCTGGCACGGTCTGTTAGTATTATCAAACGTCGCTTTTGTTCCGAACTGATACACGTTGTTGACCTTCGGGAGTGTCGTTCCTCCGTTGAGCTGATCGTCAATATATGCAACAGCATTACCACCCGAATTATCAATTCCGATTTTTTGCGTTACGCTGACATTCT
>CACYDK010000015.1 GCA_902773155.1 uncultured Ruminococcus sp. | reverse complement strand
TGATCGCCGACCGCGGCCTTTTGCTGGTAGGTATCGTCTCTGCTTCGATCGCGCCGGGCTTTGACGAGGAAAGAACACATCGTATCCTGGCGAAAAGCGGGATCCCGATCATCGAGAATCTCTCGCTCGACGATGTTGAGGACGGCGACGATTATACAATCTGCGCTTTTCCCATAAGGCTCGACGGCTGCGAGGCGGCTCCCTGCAGAGCTATACTACTGGAACAGGAAAAGGGATTTTGATGAAGTATAAGATTGTGGTATTTGATTTGGACGGAACTCTCGTCAATTCTATTTATGACCTTGCCGAAGCGACAAACGAGGGCTTAAAGGCCGCCGGTCTCCCGACTCATCCTGTAGAAGCCTACAAAACCTTTGTCGGAAACGGCCGCGAGGTGCTCGTAAAAAAGGCGATGCACCCGTGTACAGATGAGAAAAAGCGGAGTATAGTAGCCGAAACCTTCGACTCCTACTACGCGCTGCATCTGAACGACCATACAGAAGCATATGATGGCTGCCGCGAGCTTCTTGAAAAGCTCAGAGATAGCGGAATAAAAACTGCAGTGCTGTCGAATAAGCCGGACGAATTCGTCGGCGCGATACTCGACAAAACCTACCCAGGATTCAGCTTTACTGCTGCTTGGGGAAAAAAGCCGGAGCTTCCGCGAAAGCCGGACGGCGCCTCTCTTAATAAAATGCTTTTCGACCTCGGCTTGGAGCGTTCGGATTGCCTGTATATCGGTGACAGCGATGTTGACGTGTTCACCGCCATAAACGCGGGGGTCGATATGCTCGGAGTTGAATGGGGCTTTAGAGGCCGCAGGGAATTGCTGAGCGCCGGCGCGCCGAAGGTTGCCGCCACTCCGCAAGAAATCTGGAGATATATCAATGATTAACGCACAAAAAAATATGGACGCGCTTATCAGCCGCTCTCAGTCAGCCGGTGATGTTCCGGCTCTTCTGATACACGCCTGTTGCGCGCCCTGCTCGAGCTATGTGCTCGAGTACCTGTCAAATTATTTTTACATAACGATCCTGTATTACAACCCCAACATCACCGAGCACGAGGAATACGAATACAGGCTTCGGGAGGAGGCGCACCTCATAAGCGAGCTTCCGGCAAGGTACCCCATAAAGCTTATCGAGGGAAGATACGACCCCGACGAGTACTTTTCCGCTGTAAAAGGACTCGAAAACGAGCCGGAGGGTGGAGCAAGGTGCGCCGTTTGCTTCGAGCTGAGACTTCGCGAGGCGGCCAAAGCCTGCCGGGAGATCGGAGCGGATTATTTTCTCACTACGCTTACGATCTCGCCGCTGAAAAATGCCGAAAGGATAAACGAAATCGGCGCTCGGATCGCGGAGGAATACGGCGTTAAATACCTGCCATCCGATTTCAAAAAGAAAAACGGATACAAGCGCTCGATCGAGCTTTCGCGCGAATATGGCCTGTACCGCCAGAACTACTGCGGATGTGTATTCTCAAGGAACGGAAAACCGATCGGGAAGATAGACTGATTACAGCCTTTCTTCCCGATCGGATTATTGTTTATTAATTTCAATGTTACCTTTCAGCGCCTGCTCTCTCTTTGAGAGCTTTCAGAGTGACTTCGAAGCCGGCTTTTTCGTAGCCGAGCGAGCTGTCGTCCGGCGCCTGTCCGATCAATAGCTCGGCAAGGTATACCAGAAAGTGCGGATTTTTAACGAGAGCCGGACCCGTCAGATGCGTTCCGAAGAGGTTGTTTTTTCTGACGCCCTCTGTCTTTGCGCCCTCGGAATCTCCGAGGCCGTACTCCACGTCAAACAGCTTATCGCCGCTGATCTCGAGCCGGCCGCATTTATTGATAAAGCCGACAAGCGGTTTCGAGAGGAAGTCCGCGTTATATATAACGTCGGAGGTTATTCTCGTTTTGTTCTGCTCCTTTACGGTGGCGTCGAGCAAGCCCAAGCCTTCGATAATCGTATCGTCGGCGGTCGTTATGGATTTTCCGAGCATCTCAAAGGAATTGCCGGTAAAAAGCGCGACCTTGCCTTTTTCTATATAATCGCCGAACTTATCCTTATATGGTCTGAGGTGCTCCAGGGCGACGTTTCTGTTTCGCTCGGTTCCGGAGCCAACGTAAATGAAATCGTAATCTTCCGGCTCAAAGCTGTCGCCGAGCGAGAGCTTGTCGGTCGAAAAGCTGATTCCGTTTTTTTCGAGCAGTCTTTCCAGCGCGCGCACATTTGCCCATTCGCCGTACAGGTTCATAAAATCGTGGTAGAGGTGCAGAATTTTCATCGTTTGTCCCCCTTAAGCTTCTCGAGGAATTTACCCTTGTCCGAGAAGCAGGTTATAACATAAATGTATTCTTTCCTGTCGCTGTCGAGATAATCGACGGCTTTTTCAATTTCGGGAATGATCCTGATCTTCTCAGATGGAATGTCGGTGTACGAAAACCGCGCGGCCAGGTCGTTAAAGTAGCGGCCGCTTAGTATTATTTCGCCGATATTCTCATTGTTCAGCATTTCAAAGTCGATATCATATAGCCAAGATACGTCGCTTGTAAAGTACTTGCGGCTTACGGCGTCTACGATAAACATAACGTCGCAGCCCTCCTTGCAGGCCGACGCGACCCTTATGCTCTGGTCGTATGAAACGCTGTTTTCGTGCTTAGATGTCAGTAGGGTTCCCTTGCGGCTTTTGAGCTCAAAAGTGATGACTCGTCCGTTTTTGAGCACATAATCGCTCATATCTCGGGCGATTTTTTCGCCGTCGATACCGATTATCGAGGCTACCGTATAGGCCGAGAGAATATTGTAGATATTGTAAAGCGACTTGAGTGCGAGCGTGATAGTGTATTTTCCGTCGATAACCATTTCGCCCTTGTCCAGATCCACCGAGGTGATCGTATACGAGGTTGGCTGACGCTTATATCCGCACGAGGTGCAGGCGTAGTGTCCTATATGATTGTAGTGATGGGTCGTGTATTTCATCGGAGCCTTGCACGCGGGGCAGTAAGCGCCGTCGTTGTAGACGCTGTTGAGCTCCGCTGTGTCACTTTCTAGCTTGTCCGCTCCGAAATAAACGGCCTTTCGCCCGACTCCAAAGAGCGATACAAGCGGATCGTCGGCGTTAAGAATGAGCTCGGTCTCGTCGTGTATGCTGTCCTTAAGCGCGTCGAAAACCCATTCCGGATGGCCGTTTCGGGTGAGCTGGTCGCGGTAAAGATTGGTGATGACGTAGTGCGTCGGCGTAATGTATTTGAAGGTGTATCTCGCGAAACGCTCGTCGCTTTCTATTAAAAGTATATCGCTCTTGACCCTTCCGCCGAGTGTGGACTCCGACAGCACGAGGGTTGTAACTCCCTCGATCTGATTAGAGCCTTCCTTGTTCCACGAGACGCGCTTGCCGTTTTTCTTGAGAATATGCGCGATCATCTCGACTGTGGAGGTCTTTCCGTTGCTTCCGGTGACGGCGATGATGTATTGTGGGAGCTTTACGCGGCTTAGGATATCCGGGCAAAGCTTCAGCGCGATTTGTCCGGGAAGCGAGCTTCCGTGTCCGACGGCCTTACCCGCGAGCCTCAGAAGCTTGCAAATAAGTATGGTGAAAAAAACCTTCATTCATATGCGCCTCATTTCGGTGATTATAGGCAGTACTGCATAACTCTTGTGCGCGATCACGCAAATGATCAGCGCGAGCACTGACCGGGGTGCCTGCCCACAGAGTAATTATAATTTATTTCGCCGTCTATTTCAAGTGAATTTTTAAACTGAGTGTTTTTAGGGAAAAAGCAATTTGTATTGCAAGCTAAGTTGCACTTTAAAACCGCTGATTACAGCTATTTAATACTTTTAAAGAAATAAGTGAGCAAAATGTAAAAATTGTAAAATAATAATTGCAAAATTCTTTTAAATTTGTTATAATGCTATGAGATAGATAATGAGTAATTATGCGCAGAGGGAAATATGAGAATAAGGAAGAAAAAATGGGCCGAGCCGGAGCTTAACGACTGCAGTTTTTACGTTGCCGAGCCGGAAAAGCTTAGGGGCAAATGGAGCGGCTTCTTCCCCAAAAAAAGGCCGATAATGCTTGAGGTCGGCTGCGGAAAGGGCTCCTTTGTCGGCCAGATGGCTCTGCTTTATCCTGAAATAAACTTTATCGCGGTTGATATCAAGCTCGATATGCTCGGAGTAGGCCGCAGAAATATAGTAAAGCTCTTCGAAAACAGCGGCAGAGAGGTCGACAATATCGCTCTTACCCGCTACAACGTTGAGGAAATCAACAGGATAATCGCTCCGGAGGATGATATTCAGCGGATATATATAAACTTTTGTAATCCGTGGCCGAGGGCGAAGCACAAAAAACGCCGCCTGACCTATCCCAGAAAGCTCAGACTCTACCGCGAGCTTTTAAAGGAGGGAATGGAGATTCACTTCAAGACCGACGACGACGAGCTTTTTGAAGAGAGCCTGGGGTATTTCAGAAGCGAGAATTTCGAAATCGTAAAGCTGGAGCGCGATTTGCACAACAGCGACGTTGACGTTAACACTACCCCCGTAACTGAGCACGAGAAAATGTTCTCCGACGAGGGAATCAAGATAAAATACTGTATCGCGCGAATGGCGCGGAAAGGATAATCCCATGAGGCTAAAGACGATGCTGCTCGCTTTGCTTGTTTCGGGCAGTATTCTCCTCAGCGGATGCGCGGGCTTCGGCGACGACTCGCTTCTTCATCCTCCCAAAACCACCGGCAAGGAGGCGGAGATCGAGAAGCTTATCGGCGAAACCGCCGGAGGGGGCTATATGCTGAAATATCCCCGAAGCGGTCAGTACCGGAGCGCTGTCGTCACCGAGGATTTCAACAACGACAAAAAGGACGAGGCCATAGCCTTTTACCGCACAGGCACAGGCGAGCCCTCGACCCATATGCTCGTGATGTACGACAACGGTAAAAACTGGAAGATCGCCGGTGATTATGAGACAAAATTCACCGATATCGACAGAGTGGTTTTCGCCGACATCGACCTCGACGGTCTCAGCGAGATTTTCGTTGGCTTTACTGGCTTTACAGGCGCGATCAACGAGCTTAGGATATTCGACTTCTCCGAGGATATGTCGAGCGTCAGCGAGCTGGATTTTTCGGCCTCGTATTCCGGATTTACCGCCGATGATTACGACCGCGACGGAGCAAGCGAGCTCCTCACCTTCTCTCTTAAAACAGCCGATACCGACGCCGAGGCAAGACTCTACGACTACGCCGACGGAGCGCTTTACAGCCTCTCCTCGTGCGAGATGGACCCCGAGATCGGCCGCTACGATAATATCTGCTCCGGCCGGCTCAGCGATGAGACCAAGGGAGTTGTGATCGATGGAGTAAAGGACTCGGTTTACAGCTCTCAGGTGATTTTTTATGATTACGCTGAGGCCGAGCTCCGTAATTATCCGTATACAACCTCAAAAAAGCGCAATCCCACCGTTCGAAGCATGAAAATCTTTTCAGGCGATATCGACAACGACGATATTATTGAGATCCCAAAGGCCGGAGAGGCTCCCGCGCTTTCGACCGAGGAAGAAACCGTTATCCCGGTAATAAACTGGAGCACACTCAATTCGGAGACGGCGAAGCTTACGGACGATAAAAGCTGTCTGATGAATCCCGATTTCAGCTACTACCTTACGCTGCCTGAAAGCTTCAAGGACACTACCGTGGCTACCTTGAGCAAGGACAGCCGAACGCTGAAGGTTTACGCCTTAAGCGGCGATGAAAAGGGCGGTCTGATATTCACGATCAAGGTTTCCGACGTCGGTTCCGCTAAAAAAATGAGCGGATATAAGACTCTCGAGAGCTATAACCAGTACAGATACACTTATAAAATCGATGAAAATATGCCGATCTATATTTCGGATACAATGTTGAAGGAGAGCTTCTCGATCTACGAGACATCCTCCGGCACGGATATTTAGATAAGGCTTGAACAATAAAAACTATACGGAGGTTTTGATATGAAAAAGGTACTTGTTTGTGAGGATGAGGCCGCTATCCGCGACTTTGTCGTAATTAATTTACAGCGTGCCGGTTATGACGTCGTAGAAGCCGACAGCGGCGAGGCCGCTTTGGCGCGTTACGAGGAAAACAGCGGCGATTTCGACGTTGCGATCCTCGACGTAATGCTCCCCGGTATCGACGGCTTCCAGGTTTGCAAGGAGCTTCGAAGCAAAAACGGCGGGCTGGGAATCATTATGCTCTCCGCAAAAACTCAGGAGATGGACAAGGTTACCGGACTTATGCTTGGAGCCGACGACTATGTTGCAAAGCCGTTTTCTCCCTCCGAGCTCCTCGCGAGAGTCGATTCTCTGCACAGAAGAGTCTCGCTCGCTCAGGCTAATTCCGAGAACAACTTCAAGGAGGAGCTCCATTCCGGAAGCTTTACCTTGAATCTCAGGAACCGCGCTCTGCTCAAGAACGGCCAGACCATCGACCTTACTCAGGTCGAGTTCCAGATTATGGAATACTTCTTCTCAAATCCCGGCGTGACTCTCGACAGAACCGATATTCTCAGCCATGTTTGGGGAGACGCGTATGTCGGCGAGGAAAAGATCGTCGACGTTAATATCCGCCGCCTCAGAATGAAGGTCGAGGACGAGCCCTCTAACCCGAAGTATATCGTCACCGTATGGGGTCTCGGCTACAAGTGGGATACTAACCAGTAATACCCGCAAACAGGAGGAATAGGTTTGTTTAAGGGCATCACCGGAAGGTGGTTTTTGAGTACAATGCTCGTGATAATCCTCATCGTCTCGATGATTGTTACGGGTCTCATATTTGCTGTAACCTACCTGTTCAATACGGAGGTTGAGCGCAGCCTTTCGAGCGTGAGCAACGAGCTCACCGCGGTTTTTGACGGCTACACCGCCGACAATTCCACCGCCTTTGCTCAGGAGGCGCACGACTACGTCGAGAATTTCAGCCACAAGGAACAGATGGAGGTTATGGTTTTAAACTCCACCGGACGTATTATTCTCACTTCCTCGGGCTTTTCGTTTGACGAGGGCGAGGAGATGCCCGACTTTAACAGCGCGTGCGAAAGCGATAATAAAAGCGCGTTTTGGAGCGGCCAGCTCGGCTCAGGCGAGAACGTGACCGCGCTCTCAAAGGTTATCTCCAACAAAAACGGCAACGTCATAGGCGCGGTGCGCTACCTCGTTTCGACCGACGGAGTCATAAACCGCGAGATCCTGCTCTGCGCTATCATTATCCTTATCGGCCTGGCTATTCTGGGATTGGTGGTGCTTACGGGCTCCTACTTTATCCGCTCGATCGTGACTCCGGTCAGACAGCTAAGCGAAACGGCCGACAAAATAGCCCACGGCGATTTCAGCACGAAGATCGAAAAACGCTACAACGATGAAATCGGCGAGCTGTGCGACTCCTTTACCGAAATGGCAAAGGACTTGGAGGCCACCGAACAGATGAAGAACGACTTCATCTCCCGCGTATCTCACGAGCTTAGAACTCCGCTCACCGCCATCAAGGGCTGGGCTGAAACCATGCAGATATCCGGCAAGCGTAAGCTTGACCGCCGCACCTTCGACAAGGGTATGGGCGTAATCATCAAGGAGAGCGGAAGGCTCACGGGAATCGTAGAGGAGCTTCTTGACTTCTCGCGTATCCAGACCGGCCGTATGGTTCTCCTCAACGAAAAGCTGGATATCCTCGCCGAGCTCGACGAGGTCATCTATATGCTTAAGGACAGAGCCGTAAACGAGGGCAAGCACCTTATATACGACGAGCCCGAGGCCGTTTATCCTCCGGTATTCGGCGACAGGAACCGCCTTAAGCAGGTGTTTATAAACATAATAGACAACGCTCTCAAATACACTCCCTCCGACGGAGTAGTAGCTATAGAGGTAAAATATAACGAACATACCGACCCCGACAACATCCTCATTATCGTCACCGATACCGGTTGCGGTATTTCGCCCGAGGACTTGCCGAAGGTCAAGGAAAAATTCTACAAGGCTAATCAAAAGGTAAACGGCTCCGGTATCGGACTGGCCGTTGCCGATGAAATAATGCAGCTCCACAAGGGCACGCTCGATATCGAGTCGGGAGTAGGCGTTGGAACGACCGTAACGCTAAAGCTGCCCGTTATGAAAGAGGGCTGACAGTAAAGCGGCAATTAAATTTTTTGTAGAAGCCGCGTTGCCCAAAGTGCAAATATTATATGGAAAGGTTTTGAAAAATGAGCAAAACTGATACTAAGAAAATCACCTCAATCGGCGGAAGCGCCCTGATCGAGGGCATCATGATGCGCGGTCCAAAGAAAAATACGGTTGCCGTGCGCGTCGGTGAGGATGAAATATATACAGAGGATGTTAACGTTAAATTTCTGAGCGCGAGCAACAAGTTTTGGAGGCTTCCCTTTATCCGGGGAATATCCGGAATGATCGATTCGATGCGCCTCAGCTATAAATGCCTTATGCTCTCGGCTAACAAGGCTCTTGAGGCCGGAGAAATCGAGGAAGAGCCCTCAAAATTTGAAAAATGGCTCGACGACAAGGTGGGCGACAAGCTGATGAAGATCCTTATGGGGGTATCGTCAGTGTTCGGAATCGCTCTCGCCGTAGTGCTTTTCTTCTTCCTTCCGACATGGATTTTTAATCTTATCGGACTTGCGGTTCCCGCGATCCGTGAGGGCGGCGAGATGGTAGTGTTCTGGCAGTCGGTTGCCGAGGGATTCCTTAAGATAGCTATCTTCATAGGATATATACTGATAGTTTCTCAGATGAGCGATATGAAGCGCGTGTTTATGTATCACGGCGCCGAGCACAAGGCGATTTTCTGTTACGAAAACGATCTTCCGCTCACAGTTGAAAACGTTAAGAAGCAGCGCCGCTTTCATCCGCGCTGCGGAACAAGCTTCATCCTTTTGATGCTGATCGTCGGAATAATAATCGGTCTGTTTATCCCGCACGCTCCCTTCGGTATCACGTGGCTCAGACCGGTCATCAAATTTGCTCTGCTTCCGCTCACTACGGGAATCGGCTACGAGCTGATCAAGTTCTGCGGAAAACACGACAACAAGCTCACCCGCATTATCGCCGCGCCCGGACTCTGGGCGCAGAGAGTAACGACCCGAGAGCCGGACGAGAGTATGTGCGAGGTCGCTATAGAGGCGATTACCGCCGTGATCCCGGACGACGGCTCTGACATTGTAAAAAATGGTTGCTGTTAAGTGGCTCATAGACCGGGCTAACGAAGAATTAGATAAGGCAGGAATCGACGATCCTGCCTTTAATTCGTTATGTATAGCGGAAAAGGTTTTCGGCGTCAGCCGTTCTGATCTCATCGCCGGAAATCCGACCGCCGAGGATAAGGACGGCGCGAGGTTTGTCGCGCTTCTCGGCCGCAGACTCAGCGGAGAGCCGCTCCAGTATGTGCTCGGAGAGTGGGATTTTTACGGATATAAATTCAGCGTAGGCCCCGGAGTCCTGATCCCGAGGGACGATACCGAGGTGCTCCTGCGCGATTGTCTTGCATTTTTGAAGGGGCGGAAAAAGCCCGGCGTGCTCGACCTCTGCTCCGGAAGCGGAGCTCTGGCCGTAGCGATCGGCAAGGAGACAGGCGCCGAGGTCACGGCTGTTGAAAAATCCTTCCGGGCTCTGCCGTACCTATCGCGGAACATCAGGCAGAATCATTCGTCGGTAATAATGAAGCAGGGCGATATTTTTACCTGCGCTTCCGATTTTCCGGATTCTCACTTCGACCTTATCCTCTCAAATCCGCCGTATGTTAAATCATCCGAGATCGACTCCCTCCAGCGCGAGATCTCATATGAGCCGCGAATGGCTCTCGACGGGGGAGAGGACGGACTGATTTTTTACCGCGCGATCGTTAAGGACTTTACTTCAAAGCTCAAGCCGGGCGGTATGCTCGCCTTTGAGCTCGGCGAGGGACAGTTTGAGGTCGTAAAAGATTTGATGATAGCCGCAGGCTTTGAGAATATCAGCGGAAGTCTCGACCTCGGAGGTATTCAAAGGTCGATTTATGGGACTTTGCTTCGAAATTAGAAAATTTGTTCGTGTTTTTTGACGAAATGATATTGATTTTTTACCGCCGATATTTTATAATTAGTGCGTAGAAAAAATGACACAATGAACTATTGAACACGGAGGTATTTATGGCAGTAGATAAGGCAAAAGCGCTGGAAACCGCGCTCGGACAGATTGAAAAACAATTCGGAAAAGGCGCTGTAATGCGTCTCGGACAGAATCAGCATATGAACATAGACCATATTTCCACAGGCTCGCTGTCACTCGATATCGCGCTTGGTATCGGCGGACTCCCGAGAGGCAGGATCGTCGAGATTTACGGCCCTGAGTCCTCCGGTAAAACGACTCTGTCGCTCCACTGTATAGCCGAAGGCCAGAAGAACGGCGGAAACGTCGCCTTTATCGACGTCGAGCACGCGCTTGACCCGAATTACGCCGAGGCTTTGGGCGTTGACGTCGATTCCCTTCTTGTATCTCAGCCCGACACGGGCGAGGACGCGCTTGAGATTGCCGAGGCTCTTATCCGCTCCGGCGCGATCGACGTTATCGTAATCGACTCCGTCGCGGCTCTTGTTCCCAAGGCCGAGATCGAGGGCGAAATGGGCGACAGCCACGTTGGACTGCACGCCCGTCTTATGTCGCAGGCGCTCAGGAAGCTCGCAGGAGCTATAAACAAGAGCAACTGCGTTGCTATCTTTATCAACCAGCTTCGCGAGAAGGTCGGCGTTGTCTACGGAAATCCCGAGGTTACAACCGGCGGCCGCGCGCTTAAGTTCTATTCGTCGGTTCGTATCGACGTAAGACGCGTCGAAACCCTTAAGCAGGGCGGAGAGATGATCGGAAACCGCACCCGCGCCAAGGTCGTTAAAAACAAAATCGCGCCTCCGTTCAAGGAAGCGGAATTCGATATTATGTACGGTCAGGGAATCAGCCGTATCGGCGAGCTCGTCGACCTCGCCGTAAAGGCCGACGTTATTCAAAAGGCCGGCGCGTGGTTCAGCTACGGCGGAGAGCGTCTCGGACAGGGACGCGAGAACGTCAAGGAGCTTCTCTCGAACAACGAGGAGCTCGCCGGCAGGATCGAAAAGGAGCTTTGGGAAAACATCGACAAGCTTTCCCCAAAGAAAAAGGTTCCTGCCAAGGCCAAGGCTGTCGCCGTAAAGGCCGAGCCGAAGGAAGAACCCAAGGCAAAATCAGCTAACATCGACATCCTGGTAGAATAATGATTATTACAAAGGCTTCGCCAAAGCGAAAAGGACTCACAGCGCTCTATATAGACGGCGAGTACGCCCTTGATGTCGACACCGAGACTCTGCTGTCGAGCCGGTTTACCGTCGGCTCAGAGCTCGACGACGACGAGCTGCTTGAGCTCGTTGAGGCCTCAGGCGAAAAGCGGGCGAAGGAAAGGGCGCTCTGGCTCATTTCCTACCGCGACCACAGCAGGCGCGAGCTTCTGGACAAGCTGAAAAAGACCTCCGGCGAACGCCACAGCGAAAGGGCCGTGGAGCGTATGGAGGAGCTGGGGCTTGTCGACGACCGAAAATACGCCGAACGCTACGCAAGGGAGCTGATCAATGTAAAGCACCTCAGCGTTCGCGCCGCAATGTATAAGCTCTCTCAAAAGGGGATAGACCGCGAGCTCTCGGAGTCGATACTTGAGGAGCTCGATCCCGACCCAAGAGAGCATATCGCCGCGGTCATTGAAAAAAAATACCGAAACTCTCTCTCCGACGAGAAAGCCCGACGGCGCGCCGTGGCCGCTTTACAGCGTATGGGCTACGGCTGGAGCGACATCAGCGCGGTTTTAGAGGAGTACGAGAGCGACTAAGGAGAAGTATATGACATATAAAGTGGGTATAGTTTCCCTCGGATGCGCCAAAAATCAGGTCGACGCCGAAATGCTTTTGGCTCGTCTCGACGATGAGCGTTTTAAGATCGTCGAGGACGTCGCCGACTCGGACGCGGCAATTATCAACACCTGCGCCTTTATCGAGCCGGCTAAGCGCGAGAGCATCGAGGAGATACTTGAGCTCGCAAAGCTCAAGGAAGAGGGGAAGATCAAGTGCCTTATCGTCTCGGGCTGTCTTGCCGAGCGTTATAAGGACGACGTTATGCGCGAGATGCCCGAGATCGACGCGTGCGTGGGACTGGGCGCAAACGACAGGATCGCCGAGATAATAAAGCGCACGCTCATAGGCGAGAAGGTTTCGGATTTTCCGCCTAAGGAGGAGCTGTCCCTCGAGGGCAGGCGTATCCAGAGCACACCCCGCTACTACGCATATCTCAAAATCGCTGAGGGCTGCGATAACCACTGCACCTACTGCGCTATTCCGATTATACGCGGAAAATACCGCAGCCGTACAATAGAAAACCTCGTCTCAGAGGCCGAGTGGCTGGCCGAGGGCGGAGTCCGCGAGCTCATAGTTATCGCGCAGGACACCTCCTACTACGGTACCGATATCTACGGCAAGTCTATGCTTCCGGAGCTTTTGCGCCGTCTGTGCGGGGTCGAAAAGCTACGCTGGATAAGAGTGCTCTACTGCTATCCCGAGCGTATTACAGACGAGCTTATCGACGTTATCGCCTCGGAGAAAAAGATCGTAAAATATCTCGATCTCCCTCTTCAGCACTGTAACGGAGATGTGCTCAAGCGCATGAACCGCAAGGGCGACCGCGAATATCTGACGGCGCTTTTGAATAAGCTTAGAGATAGAATAGACGGGCTCACTCTGCGTTCTACCTTTATCGCAGGCTTCCCGGGAGAAACTGAGGAGCAGTTTGAGGAGCTGGCAAGCTTCGCAAAGGAGATGCGTTTTCAGCGTCTGGGCTGTTTCCCGTATTCTCAGGAGGAGGATACTCCGGCGGCACGTCTAAAGGATCAGCTCGACGAGGACGAAAAGAACCGTCGCGCCGAGATCATTATGGAGCAGCAGCAGCTCATAATGGAGGACTACGCCGAAGAGGCTATCGGCACCGAGGTTGAGGTTCTGGTAGAGGGCTTTGACAAGTACGCCGAATGCTATTTCGGACGTACTCCCGCCGACTGTCCGGAGGTCGACGGAAACATTTTCTTTACCGCAGGCGGGATCAAGCCGGCGGCCGGCTCCTTCGTAAGGGTGCGTATAACCGACAGAATCGGGATCGACCCTGTCGGAGAGATTATTTAAGGTGATTATATGAATCTTCCTAACAAGCTAACGCTTTTAAGAATAATACTTGTGCCGTTCTTTATCGCGGCGATCCTGATAGATTTTCCGTTCCATTATCTTGTGGCTCTGGCGGTTTTTTCCGCGGCCAGCATCACCGATATGTTCGATGGAAAAATCGCCCGTAAACGAGGACTTGTCACGGATTTCGGGAAGTTCTGCGATCCTCTCGCGGATAAGATCCTTGTGCTCAGCGCGCTGTTGTGCTTTGTGCAGAACGGTTTATGTAACTGCATTCCCGTGATAATTGTTTTGTTCAGGGAGTTTGCGGTTATGTCTGTGCGTCTGCTCGCCGCCGGAAGCGGCAAGGTAGTCGCCGCCAATATCTGGGGCAAGGTCAAAACAGTAACTCAGATCATCGCTATCATCGTGATTTTTGTTTTGCAGTTTGCACTGGATATCATTCTCGGCGGAGGCTTTATCGTCAGCGGAGAGGCCGCGGCTTCTCTGATAAACATCTTCTATTGGATCGGAGAGGGCGCTATCTGGATCTCTACAGTATTCTGTATAATCTCCGGAATAATCTATATCAAGGACAACCGCCGGTTTATCAGCTATAAATAATCAGTATCAGGTAAAAGGGGAGTAATTATGATACTTTACAATACATTAGGACAGAAAAAAATGGAGTTCGTACCGCACGAGGGCAACAAGGTAAATATGTACACCTGCGGTCCTACCGTGTATCACTACGCTCATATCGGCAACCTCCGCACATACATCATGGAGGACGTGCTCGAAAAATATCTCCGCTACGCGGGCTATGACGTTACCCGCGTTATGAACATTACCGACGTAGGCCACCTCACATCCGACGCCGACACAGGCGACGACAAGATGGTTCAGGGCGCGAAGCGCGAGCATAAAACTGTAATGGAAATCGCGAAGTTTTACACCGACGCTTTTTTTGAGGATTGCCGCAAGCTGAATATTAAGACTCCCGACGTTGTCGAGCCTGCTACGAACTGTATCGACGATTTTATCAATATGGTTTCCGTCCTCATTGAAAAGGGCTACGCTTATTTGGCCGGCGGAAACGTCTACTTTGATACGTCCAAGCTCGACGATTACTATGTTTTCGGCAATATCAACGCCGACGACCTCGAGGTCGGCGTCCGCGAGGACGTAACGGGCGACGAGAACAAGCGCAACAAGACCGACTTTGTGCTCTGGTTTACAAAGTCGAAGTTTGAGGATCAGGCGCTCAAATGGGACAGCCCGTGGGGAACAGGCTATCCCGGCTGGCACATCGAGTGCTCGTCGATCAGCATAAAGCATCTTGGAGAATACCTCGACATCCACTGCGGCGGCGTCGACAACGCCTTCCCTCACCACACGAACGAAATCGCCCAGAGCGAGGCCTTCCTCGGACATAAATGGTGTAACTACTGGTTCCACGTGCTCCACCTCAACGATGCCCGCGGAAAGATGAGCAAGTCAAAGGGCGAGTTTTTGACCGTCTCCCTGCTCGAGAAAAACGGCTACGATCCGCTCGTATACCGTATGTTCTGCCTGCAGAGCCACTACAGAAAGCCGCTCACCTTCTCCTACGACAGCCTCGACAACACCGCCAAGGCCTACGATAAGCTTGTAAAACGCATATCCTCGCTCAAGCCCGAGGGCGAGCCGGAGCTCGATCGAGCCGAGCCATACGACAAGAGCTTCCGCGAGGCTCTCGATAACGATTTGAACACCTCTCTCGGTCTAACAGCTGTTTACGACGTGCTCAAGTCAGATCTGAGCGACAGCACCAAGCGTTACCTCATTGAGCGCTTCGACGAGGTTCTTTCGCTCGGACTATGCGACGCTAAAACCGAGACTAAGGGAAGCATCGACAGCGAGATCGAAGCACTGATCGCTAAGCGACAGGAAGCCCGCGCTAACAAGGATTGGGCTACAGCCGACAAGATCCGCGACGAGCTGGCATCAATGCATGTAAAGCTTATCGACACTCCCGACGGAATAAAGTTTGAAATAACCGAATAACTCTTACTCCTCTCTCATACAGTGTATGGGGGAGGTTTTCTATATGAGATTTCTGGTATTAACACGAAAAAAGCTTGTAATTATAGCATCCTGCGCGGCTTTAGCGCTCTGCTCCGCGTTGATCGGGGCGAACACTGCAGGAAAAGCCGTCGCGACTGCCACGACCGACCGCATCGTTCCGATTTATTGCGTGGAAACCGATAAAAAGGAGTGTGCTATATCTTTCGACGCAGCTTGGGGAAACGAGCAGACCGAGGATCTGCTCGATATCCTTGACCGCTACAGGGTAAAAACCACCTTTTTTCTTGTAGGACAATGGGTTGACAAGTACCCTCAGAGCGTAAAGAAGATCGCGGGGCGCGGTCACGATATCGGCAATCACAGCTCGACCCATCCCTATATGACCGAGCTCTCAACCGAAAAGATAAAGGCCGAGCTTCTCGAATGCAACAAAAAGGTTAAGAAGCTTACAGGCAAATGTCCGACCCTGTTTAGGCCTCCGTACGGCGATTACAACAACGACGTAGTGGAAACCGTGAACTCCCTCGGTATGTACTGCGTTCAGTGGAATATAGACTCTCTCGACTGGAAGAATCCGACCTCGGAGCAGATAGTTCAAAACTGCGTCCAAAAGCTCTCTCCGGGCTCGATCATCCTGCTCCACAACGGCGCGGTAAATACCCCGCGCGCGCTTCCGAAGATCATCGAGGCGATAAAAAGCAAGGGCTATAAGATCGTCCCGGTATCAAAGCTGATTCCAAAGGGAGAATACACAACAGACGTTCAGGGCAAGATGCTAAGGATACAGAAGAAGCAATAGAGAAACACGCTGTCAGCTCTCATGTCATTAATCTTTTGTTGACGATTTTTTTGACATAATGTATAATGACTGTATCAGAAAACAAAGGAGGGTCATCTATGAAGAGGGCTGTCAGCGTTTTGATTTCTATGCTTATAATCGCGGGAGCAATCACCGCCGCACCTGTCGGGGTGCTTGCCGCTAAAAACAGAGTAAGTCTCAAGAAAAAATCCGCAACTCTTATGATCCGCGTTAAAAACGGGAAAACCGTACGCGGCACAACGAAAATAAAGCTTAACAAGCTTAAGGGGGTAAAGCTTAAGAGAGTTACCTTCAAAAGCTCCAACAAAAAGGTAGCCGTGGTGAGCGCAAAGGGTAAAGTGACCGCCAAAAGCAAGGGCACTGCAAAAATAACCGTGCGCGTTCGCTATAATTTCAAGAAAAAATCTCACACAAAGGTATGTCGTTTCAAGGTTAAGGTCAAGGACGACAGAGCCGTTGCTCCTGCTCCGACCCGCGAAACCTCGCCGATCGAATCGACCGAGCCGATAAGCGCCGACGAGTCTGTAAAGGCTCTCAACGATCCTCCGGAAATCAGCGGCAAAAACGACGCGTTTTCCGATAAGGCCTTCCTGAAAAAGCTTTCGGCATTCTCTAATAAGCTTTATTCAATGTCGGCTAAGGACGAGGCAGAAAACTACTCGATGTCCCCGGTTTCGATTTACATGGCGCTCGCAATGCTTTACTCGATCGGCGACGAGGGAGTTAAAAGCGATATAGAAAAGCTTGCCGGAATGAGCGACAGCGATATCGCCGAAACCGGCGAGCTGTTCAAAAGCCTGGTTAAGAAGGCCGACGTAAACGGGACAACGGTAAACCAGCTCTATCTTACAAATTCGATCTGGCTCGACAATAATATTAAAACAAATGAGGATGTCCTGAAAAAGCTCGCCGAGGAGCTTTACTGCCAGGCGTTTCAGGCGCCCTTTGCCGAGAAAAACGACGTTGCCAACAATGCGGTTCAGGAGTACGTAAAGCGCAAGACAAACGGGCTGATCGACCGCAATTTTGAGCTCGATCCGTTTACTGTTTTCGCGCTGATCAATACCCTCTATTTTAAGGATATATGGAGCCTTGAGAAAGAGGAACTTTCGACCGGGCAGCGGTATTTCAACGCTTCCTCCGGATTAAAATCCTGTGAATTTCTGACCGGAGAGTATATCCGTGGAAGAGCTGAGGAAAACGATGTTTCCTATTATTTCTATACAAAAACCGCTTCCGGCTACAAGATAAAGTTCATACTCCCCAAGAGCGGAAAAACTCTGAAGGAGGCAATGAGCCCCGAAAATCTCGACGAGGTCAACCTCGCCGCTTATAACGAAAACGGCGGAGACGTCGGCGAGCATTATACGCGCTGTATATTTCCGAGCTTCAAGCTTGAGAACGAAACTCCGCTTAAAAAGATTTTTGAGAGCAATAATGTCCTCAGCCACGCCTTTAATAGCTACCTCTCGCCTTTGACCGGAAGCGAGCTCTGCGTTTCCGATATCAAGCACCGTACAGTGATAGACGTCAACAAAAAGGGCGTTGAGGGAGCCGCCGTGACCATAATCGCCGGCAAGAACGCCGCGTTTATTCGTCCGGAAACCCGTATATATCACGATTTTGTGCTCAACCGCGCCTTCGGCTTTATCATAACCGACCCCTCGGACGTTATCCTCTTCGAGGGTCAGGTGACCGACCCGAGCCCCAAAACTAAGGCGATCGCTCAGGGCGAACCGGATTTTTCACTCCGCTTCGGCGTTTACGGTCAAAGCTCCTTTGACTCAAAAACCGGCGAGCTGGTAAAGACCAAGGATGTAATAAACCGCTCTCCTGAGGAGTTTCGCACCCTTCTTGCACTCTCCGACGAGCAGAAGGCCGAGATAGGAAAGGCGTTGGACAAGCTCGATATCACTAGCTATCCGGACAGCTTCGACCCGTATTCCGACGGCGAGAACAGCGTTCGTTCATCACCTTCTGTAACGCTTGTTCTGAGAGTGGGCGGCAAGACCGTTACCTGTAACGATATCGCGATTTCAGGCGAGGGTCGAACCGAAAAGGGCAGGTTGTTCCTCGAGACAGTAGGGAAGATCGAATCAATCCTCACGTCCTCTGCTGAATGGAAAGCACTGCCGGATTATGAGGCGCTGTATTATTGAGCTTTGCGGACTTAGTTAGAAACCAGTTGAATGATACCTTACTAATATAAAAGCAACCGGGCTTAAAGTCCGGTTGTTTTTTGCTTTTTTTCATGATTTATTTGTGTTCGTAATAAAACTACAAATAACTTGTAAATCCCGCGAATTTATTATATAATGCTATTAGCGTAGGATTATTTCAAAAGCTCAAAGGTGATTCTAAACGGAGTCGCCTGCAAAATGAAACGAAAAGAGTGAAAGAATGAAAAACAATGGCCAGATAATCAGCAAGCTATTCCGTAATTCGGTAATAAGTATAATCGCGGCCGCTATAGCGACGATGGTTGGAATCGTTATCGACGGAATCGTTATCGGACGCTTCCTCGGCGAGGACAGTATGGCGGCTTACGGTCTGGTGACGCCTGTAATAAACCTCGCCACAGCTTTCAGCGGGGTTCTCGCGACGGGAGCTCAGGTGGTATGCGCGCAGAGGCTCGGCTCAGGTAATGCGAACAAGGCGCGACGCGCCTTTTCGATGTGTATGGTGATCACGGTCGTTGTGGCGGCGCTGATGATGGCTTGCTTTTTCTTCTTTAGAGGCGACATCTGCGTGTTGTTGGGAGCCAGGGGAAAGTCTGCTCACCTTCTGCCGCTCGCTTCCGATTATCTATTGGGAATGCTTCCTTCTTTTCCTTGCGTACTTTTACTGTTTGAGTTCAACTCCCTTATGAGACTCGACGGCGATCCCAACCGTGTAATAGTCGCTGTAGTCGCTATGACTCTGCTGGATGTTGCGGGAGATTTGGTAAACGCTCTTTTAATCCACGGCGGAATGCTCGGAATGGGAATAACGACCTCGATAAGCTACTTCACGGCCTTGGTTATTATGCTTTTGCATTTTACGAAGAAGGATATCATTTTCAAATTCTCTTTCAAGGGATTGCGTATAAAGGATCTCGTCGAGATACTCGCTACAGGCTCCTCGTCTGCAGTGGGATCGGCCTCCTCTATGCTTCGAAATACTGTACTGAATCAGATTATGGTCGCGTCACTGCTTTCGAGTACGGCTGTAGCCTCGTTAAGCGTTGTGAACACCGTGTTCAATTTTAC
>CACYDK010000014.1 GCA_902773155.1 uncultured Ruminococcus sp. | reverse complement strand
TTACCAAGTCGGAGATACTGTTCTTGTAATACCTCATATCGACCAGCGTAACCTTTCGGAAGCTGTCCGCGAGGAATGGAGCCATACTGTGGCAGAAGCTGTCCTTAAGCACGAGCACGCGGCCGGTCTTAACGTTGGTATTTGCGATCGTTGTTAGAGCGTGATTGCCGTCGATGAAAACCGGATATTTGTCGTCCTCGTCAAGGTGTTTTTCAAAAAACAGGCTGTCGTAGAGCTTGCTCTCTTCGCCCTCGGTGATTTTGACCTTTATGTTATCAGCGGTATTCTTCTTGTTTTTCCAAAGCTCGACTGTGTCGGGAGGAGTAAACCAAAATCCGCTTGTCGAGTAGGTTGTGCCGTAAAAATCGCCGTGGGATTCCTTAGTGTAATTTTCGGCGTAGCTTGGAGTTAAGCCGAGCTCTTTGCAGAGCTCCTTGTAGGCGGTGTAGGCTCCGAGGGTCGTCCAGTGATGGTCGGTACGGTAGTAGAGCTGATTTCCGCTTTTTGCGGAGGCCTTGAAGGTATCTCTGAGGTCTACAAAGCCTATACCCGAGCCGTTCAACTCATTTTTGATCTCTGAGAAAACGCTGTCGTCGATGTACTCGTCATGTACGAGCGGCAGCTTATCGCTCATAACATATCCCGTACTCGGGGCGAGGGTGAAGGTTATGGGAACATCCACCGACTCGCTGAAGGTCTTTAGGGTTTCGACGTTTGTTTTAACGCGGTTGTCCGAGGTGATCGGCTCGTTTATAAGGTAGTCGTCCGAGCACTTGTAAACGCCGTCGTTGCCGTTGTTGCCGATAAAATAGTTGTAGTAAGCGTTTAAGCCGACCCACATGTTTCGAAACGGGAAGTGGTCGGCAAGATAGTCGCCGAAGTCTTTTTCAAAGCTTCCGTCGGTGACGGTTTTTAGGTTAGTCTCGGGAAAATCCGCAAGGTAGCGCTTTTCGCTCGGGCTGTAGTCGGCCTTTGGAGAAGCAATAAAAAGAGCCGTCATCAAAAAGGTGAAGCAAAGGAAAAACGCCATAGGCGCTAAAAGCAATTTCTTTTTCATACCTTACCTCCCTTTAAAATCTGAAATACAGGAACGGGTTGTAGCTCTTGTTTACTATAGAGGCGACGGCGATAAACATAACGACGACGCAGAAAAGGGTCTCGAAAATCCAGATGTAGTTTCTGTCCTTAAACTTCCCGTAGATTGTAGCTCCCAAAGGTGTGCATGCGACAAGAGCGACAGCGAGTATAACCGCATAGCGGCATACGATAACCAGAGCTTCGTTGCCGATCAGACCGTCCGAGGGGTTGAAAAGGCTTGATAAAAACGCGCCCATCTCGCCCATATCCTCGAAGTAGAAGATAACCCATCCGATAATGAACACAAAAATCGTGTAGATATGCTGTATAACAGCAGGAAGCTTGTCCAGCAGTTTTTTTAGCACAAACTTCTCGAGGATCAGGATGAGTCCGTAGTACATACCCCAAAGAATAAAGTTGTAGGCCGCTCCGTGCCAAAGTCCGGTACAGAACCATACGACAAGAAGGTTGAAGATATGTCTGGGGATCGAGCAGCGGTTACCGCCAAGCGGGATGTAGACGTATTCTCTGAACCACGTCGAGAGCGAAATATGCCATCTTCTCCAGAATTCCGTTACGGATTTTGAGATATAGGGATAGTTGAAGTTCTTAAGGAATTCGAAGCCGAGCATATTGCCGAGTCCGCAAGCCATATCGCTGTAGCCCGAGAAATCAAAGTAGATCTGCATAGTGTAGGCGATTATTCCCGCCCAGCTTCCGAGTATTCCGTTTGGCTCGGTGGTTGCCTGTATCGAATCCCACATCACGCCCATCTGGTTGGCGATGATCACCTTTTTTCCGAAGCCGATCATAAAGAGCTTAACGCCCTTATTGAACTGCTCGAGACTTTCCTCGCGGTGGCGAAGCTGGTAGGCTACGTCCTTGTAGCGGACGATGGGGCCCGCGATCAGCTGCGGAAACAGCGCGACATAGGTACCGAAATCGATCAGACTCCTGGACACGGGAGCGTCGTCGCGGTAAACGTCGATCACGTAGCTCATCGTCTGGAAGGTGTAGAAGCTGATACCGATCGGAAGCGCGATCTGAAGCGCGGGCAGGCTCAAAAACGGCAGAACGTTCAAGGTGCCGACGATCATTCCCGCGTACTTGAAGAAGCCAAGTATACCCAAATCGAGAATAACGGTAATCGCTAAGGGTATCTTCATTTTGCGCTTATCGGGCTTGCATTTTTCGACCGCGTAACCGCCTATGTAGTTTATTACGATCGAGCCGAGCATAAGAAAAACCATAACAGGCTCTCCCCAGCCGTAGAACAGCAGGTTTACAAAGAACAGAAAAATATTTCTGCCCTTCCTCGGGATCAGATAATAAACGAGGATCGTAAAGGTCAGATATAAAAACAGAAATATCAGGTCTGAAAAAACCATTAAATCTCCCCTTTTCGCCTTTCTTCTAAAATATCACATAACGCTTTAATTATATTCTTTTTCGGCCGCTAAGTCAACTAAAGCCCCCTCCAAAAGGACGGGACTTTATAATCTTTTTTTATACACTTTTCATAAGCGGAATAAGCTCCCTTAGGTTTCGTACGCAGGAATGTACAAGAGCCTTCGCCTCATCGGAGGGCTCGTCGAGGTCTACGGCCATAACGGTAAGGCATCCGGCCGAGGATGCGGAACGGATCCCGTTGAGGCTGTCCTCTACCGCCATACACTCCGAAGGCGAGAATCCGAGCTCAGACGAAGCCTTGAGGTAAATATCCGGCATCGGCTTTCCGCGCGGTACCTCGCGTGCGCTCACGATCTTGTCAAAGTATTCTAAAAGCCCGAGCGAGCCCAGATATTCCTTAGCTCTGGCCGCCGGAGTAGCTGTGGCCAAAGCCACGCCGTAGCCGTTCTCATTGAGCCAGGATAGCGTTTCGGCCGCGCTCGGCTTAGCCTCGACCCCGTGCTCGCGGACATAGGCGTCCATAAGCTCTATCCGCTTATTCCTCACTAAATCATAGTCAAAATTCTCGCCGAAAAAGCCCCTTAGTTTTTCTATCGCGTAAGGACGTGCTAAGCTTCTTATCGCAAGAGCGTGTCTCGGCTCCATAGGATAGCCGCACGCACGTCCGGCCTCGCTCCAAAAGCGAACATATAGCTTCTCGGTGTCGAGGATAACTCCGTCCATATCAAAAATAACAGCCTT
>CACYDK010000013.1 GCA_902773155.1 uncultured Ruminococcus sp. | reverse complement strand
GCGTTGATTTTTGAGAGCAGATCTATTATTTCGAAGCTCATTTCGGGGTCGATGTTTCCCGTGGGCTCGTCCGCAATGATTATAGCCGGATTGTTCACGAGCGCTCTTGCCAGACTTACCCGCTGCTGCTCGCCGCCCGAAAGCTCGCTCGGACGGTTTTTGGCCTTGTGTCCGAGTCCTACAAGGTCGAGTATGTAGGGGACTCTTTTCTTTACTGACGAGGGATTCGCGCCGATCGCGCGCATTGCGAATGCGACGTTGTCATAGACCGTCATCTTTTCGATAAGCCGGAAATCCTGAAAAACGATTCCCATGTTTCGCCTCAGATATGGAACCTTGCGGCGTTTAAGCTTGCTGACGTTGATACCGTTTACCAGTATCGTTCCGTGCGAGGGAGTTTCCTCGTGCATAATGAGCTTTAAGAATGTGCTCTTGCCCGCTCCGGACGCTCCTACTATAAAGACAAACTCGCCCTTATCTATAGATATGCTCGCGTTGTTGAGCGCGTGAGTTCCCGAGTCATAGGTCTTGGAGACATTCTTGAATTCAATTATTTTCTCCATAAATACACCTTCAAATAAGAAAGCGCGCGCTTTGCGCGCTTTCCGGTACTCATCTCCGTTGTATGGGTGTTGTTGCCAAAAGCATAGACAACACTTCGGCGCGTTCCTGCGCAACAGAAAACCATGCGGAGATTATGATATTTTTTGTTTGGCAGGAGCCGCCTGCTTATCGCGGCCACAATTGTTACAAACGGTACAGATTATTCTGTTCGTTTTTTCTGCCAAAATATAATAGGAAATGCCCGGCTTCGCGGGCATTTTCTCAGCTACCGCCCTATAGAAGAATCAGTATTTGGTTGGATTAGCTGTTAAGTATTTTTTAACCATAAGGGCTACCTTGAATACGATAGCGTCCTCAAATTCTCTGAGGTCGAGACCGGTGAGCTTTTTGATTTTCTCGAGTCTGTAAACCAGAGTGTTTCTGTGAACAAACAGCTTCCTCGAGGTCTCGGAAACGTTGAGGTTGTTTTCAAAGAACTTCTGGATCGTAAAGAGAGTTTCCTGGTCGAGGGTCTCGATGGAGCCTCTCTTGAATACCTCCTGAAGGAACATATCGCACAAGGTCGTCGGAAGCTGATAAATCAGACGGGCTATACCGAGGTTGTCGTAGCTGATGATGTTGCGGTCGGTGTCGAACACCTTTCCAACCTCGAGAGCTACCTGAGCCTCTCTGAAGGAACGCGCGAGATCCTTGATTCCGATCACCGCGGTTCCGATACCTACTACCGAGTGTGTGTAGAACTCAGAGGAAAGAGTGTCAACGATCGAGCTCGCGAGCTTTTCGAGATCCTTGCTCTCGGTCGACTCGGAAATCTCCTTGACAAGCGTGATCTCGCTCTCGTTGATGTTGATTACAAAGTCCTTAGACTTGTCGGGGAAGAGGTTCTGAATAACGTCGAGCGGCGAAATCTCGCTCTTTGAGGTTATCCTGATCAACAGACAAACTCTGAGAACGTCGGAGCTGAAATGAAGCTCTCTGGCCTTAAGATAAATATCTCCGGGGAGGATATTGTCCATAATAACGTTCTTTATGAAGTTCGCTCTGTCGTATTTCTCGTCGTAGTACTGCTTGATGTTGGCCAGCGAAATCGAAAGGAGCTGTACGCATCTCATAGCGTATTCATCGGTGCCCGCTACAAACACAGCGTACTCGGCGCGGGCGTTATTGCCTACGGCCTTGTATGTATATCCGTTGGTTGTGAAGGGAGCGGTCGATACGAGAGTTTCGCTGTTGACGCTTTCGTCAACCTCGCCGATTTTTCCTAAATCGGAGCAGGCGATAACTACCGACGTCTCGTCGATAACGCCCACTGTTCTCTCTACGGCGTCTTTCATCTGATGTATGATCCCTTGAAACAATCTGTTTGACATAATTAACTAACCTCGTTTCCGTAAGAAATAGCACAAAAATAAGAGTACACACTATTTTACTATTTATCATTTTACACAAATACAGTATAAAAATCAACCTTTTTTACAAAAAATATATTCCTTTTTTAGAGAATTTGACAGCCGGAGAGGGAGTTTAGCTATAAAAAAACCGGCTTTTTTGGTTTTACGATGACTTTTCGATACCTTGATATACACAAGAACTGCTTTTTCGGCGAAAATACATCTGATTAGATGTAAAATAGTTGAGTCTGTCTTTTTAGCATTACAATGAATATTGTCGAAAAATGTTTTTCGGGGAGGCTTGAAACATGAAGAACTGCGCGCAGATTATAAGAGAGCTGAGAGAGGACCGCGACCTGACCCAGAGCTACGTCTCAAAGCTTTTGGGAACAACTCAGCAGGTATATTCACGCTACGAAAACGGAGAACACGAGCTTCCGGTACGCCATCTGAAAACTCTGTGCGAGTTTTATGGGGTCTCGGCCGATTATGTGCTCGGCATCAAAAATGATTAAGCGCGCCGCGGCCGTCTTTTCGGCGTTAATGCTTTTGTTCGCGCTCTGCTTCGAGTGTTGCGCCGCTGGAGTTATGACTGCCGGATCGGTAAAAATTAAGAACAATCGCCTTTTCGATGTAAATATCCGCGTCAAGGGAGACGAACGCCTCTCCGCGGCAACCTTTGTTCTCGAGTACGACATTTCCCGCTTTGCCTTTCGTGAAGCGTACACCGAGCGCGAGGACGCCACCGTTACCGCGCTTGATAAAAGCGGAGAGGTCAGGGTTATTTTTCTCTCACCCTTTGGAACGAAGCTTTCCGCTAAGGGAAGTCTTTTTTCGGTGAAGTTTAAGTCGCTGAGCGAGGGCAGCGGAAAAATCAAAATCACCGCGTCGGACTGTGTAAACAGCAGCGCCGAGAG
>CACYDK010000012.1 GCA_902773155.1 uncultured Ruminococcus sp. | reverse complement strand
TACGGTATTCGACTCACTCGGACGTGAAAAGTACTACGTAACAGGGCAAAAGAGCGTCCTGCATATCTCCGCTATGCGCGGAGTATGCGTCGCAAAAATCCGTCAGCTGCCTCTTCCTGCGATAAGGGCTTATTCGTTGAGCGCCGGTAAACGCGGCTGTAAGTTCATAATAAACAGCAGCCCAACCGCGAGCAACTGTTATTTTTACGGACTGGGCTGGCATATTCGAGGCAGTATATTTATAAAATCCTTCGACATAATAGACGCCGATAACTCTGTCGTCGCTACTCATTGCGAACGCTTCGGCGAAAAGGGCAGAGGCTGGGAGCTCAATGTCTCCGACGAATATAACGAGCTTCTCGCGCTGTGTACGGCAGTTTGCGTGAACCTCGACGTCAGGAGCAACGCCAGAATTCCGGTAAGCGTCTGAAATCAATAGGACTTAACCGCCCGCGTTAAGACTTACTAAAACCCTGCGGGCAGAAAGGCCATGGTATTATGGATAAAATTCTTGAAATCCTAAGTGAAAACAGCAGCTTCTCCGTAAAGGAGCTTTCATTGATGCTCGGTGAGCCCGAGGACTATATATCCGCACAGATCAAGGAATATGAACAGACCGGTATTATCAGAGGGTACCAGGCTATAGTAGATACCGACAAGCTTTCCGACGCAGGAGTTACCGCGATCATTGAGCTTAAGGTCACTCCGAAAAAGGAAACAGGCTTTGAGGAGCTTGCCGAAAAAATAATGGCCTTCGAGGAGGTCACGTCTCTCTATCTTATGGCGGGATCATTCGACTTTGCGGTATTTGTAAAGGGCAAAACTATACAGGACGTAGCCTCTTTTGTGGCAAAGCGCATATCCTGTGTGGACGGAGTTATCGCTACAGCGACTCATTTTATGCTTAAAACGTATAAAAAAGGCGGCGTTTGTCTTTTCGGCGATTCAGACCCGTCCGACGGGAGGAGTATGGTTCTGTGATGGACTATAGCAAGCACATCAACAAGACAATAAGCGGGGTAAAGCCCTCCGGAATACGAAAATTTTTCGATATTGCCGTTGAGATGGACAACGTTATCTCGCTTTCAATAGGCGAACCTGATTTTAAAACACCGTGGCACATACGCCAGGCCGGAATAGAATCTCTCGAGCGCGGAAAAACCTTTTATACCCCGAACCGCGGACTTTTTGAGCTTCGTAAGGAAATCAGCAATTATTATTTTCGCCGCTTTAACCTAAGCTACATACCCGAAACAGAGGTGCTTGTAACCGTGGGCGGCAGCGAGGGAATCGACCTTGCCTTCAGAACCCTTGTTAACAGGGGAGACGAGGTGCTTATTCCTCAGCCCGCGTTCGTGTGCTACGAGCCTCTTGCGGAGATGGCCGGCGGCGTTCCCGTTATTATCGAAACCAAGGAAGAGAATAATTTCCGCCTGACAAAGGAAGAGCTCGAGGCCGCTATTACCGACAAGACCACGATGCTCGTGCTTCCGTTCCCGAACAATCCCACTGGCGCCATAATGGAGAAAAAGCATCTTGAGGAGATAGCAGAGGTAATAATTTTTTTTTTTATTGATACGGCGACCACCGAGATCTACGCCGAGCTTACATATGGCGGCAAGGAGCACGTTTCAGTCGCTTCGATAGACGGTATGAAAGAACGCACGGTTATTGTCAGCGGCTTTTCAAAGGCCTACGCTATGACCGGCTGGAGACTGGGATATATCCTCGGCCCTGCCGAGATATTGACTCAGACCACAAAACTCCACCAGTATGGTATAATGTCCTCTCCTACAACCGCTCAGTACGCGGCTATAGAGGCTATGAAGAACGGCGATAACGATATCAAGGATATGCGCTCTGATTACGACATAAGAAGAAGGCTTATTGTCGGCAAGCTCAACGAGATCGGCCTGACCTGCTTTGAACCTCTCGGAGCCTTTTATACCTTCCCGTGTATACGTTCCACAGGCCTTTCCAGCGATGAATTCGCTACAAGACTTGTAAAGGAGAAGCGCGTGGCCGTTGTGCCCGGAAACGCCTTTGGCGAATGCGGCGAGGGCTTTGTACGTATTTCCTACGCTCAGTCATTAAAGAATATCAAAATCGCTCTTAAGCGGATCGAGGATTTTGTAAAGGAGTTAAAGGATGAAGGTTAAGGTTCAGGCTCCGGCAAAAATCAATCTCTCGCTCGACGTACTCAGGCGTCGTCCCGACGGCTACCACGACGTAAGCATGGTTATGCAGGCCATAAGCCTTTACGATTACATAACCGTTGAGAAAACCGACGGCGGCGATATTAAAATCTTCTGCGATTACGAGGGCGTGCCCTGTAATGAAAAAAACATAGCTTACAAGGCGGCGGAGGCCTTCTTTTCCTATACTAAAACCGAAAACCCGGGTATCTCGGTAACGATAGAAAAGAACATCCCGACTCAGGCCGGACTCGCGGGCGGAAGCGCTGACGGAGCGGCGGTCATCCTGGCGCTCAACAAGCTCTTTTCCGCTCATCTAAAGGAGGACGAGATGTGCGAGATCGGCGCTAAAATCGGCGCGGACGTACCGTTTTGTATCGTCGGAGGCACACGCCTCGCAAGCGGAACCGGGACAAGCCTCAAAAAGCTGATTTCGATCCCCAAATGCCGCTTCGTGGTATGTAAGCCTGATTTCAGCGTTTCAACAGCCGAGGCCTACGCTCGTATCGACAGCGCAGGCTTAAGCCACCCCGAATTCACTTCTGAAACCGTAAAGGCTATTTACGCGCGCGACATTTATATGCTCGCGTCGTCAATGCTCAATGATTTTGAGCTAGCTCTGAAACTCGACGGCATAAACGACGTTAAGCGGATCATGCTTAAAAATAAGGCGCTCGGAGCCTGTATGAGCGGTTCCGGCTCGGCCGTATTCGCTCTCTTTAACAGTGATAAGAAGGCCGAAAAATGCGCTGAAGCTTTGCGTGGGGAATACAAAAGCGTGTTTATCTGCGAGCCTGTCAAAACCGGTTGCACAGTAATTGAATAAATAATAACGACCTGCCAATAATTCTCATATAGAATTAAGGCAGGTCATTTTTATGAAATTATTATTAAAATCATTGTGCGTATCCTTTGTCATCACAGTTTTATTCTCGATGATTCCGTTCTCCGCTCAGTGCGAGGATATCTCCGGCGAGGTGTTCAGACTTCATATTCTCGCTAATTCCGACTCCCAGTCAGATCAGGATTTAAAGCTAAAGGTGAGGAACAGGGTGCTCAGTTTTACCGAAGAGCTCTACAAAAACGCTCCCGACTTAAACTCGGCCGAAGAGCTCACGTTTGAAAAACTCAGACAAATCGCCGACGTCGCTAAGGATGAGGTCATAAAAAACGGTTATGATTACAGCGTCAGAGCAGAAATAGGGAATATGTCGTTTGATACGAGGTATTACGGCCGCGTCACAATGCCCGCCGGTCGTTATGACGCTCTCAGGATAACGATAGGCGAGGGCAAGGGTCATAACTGGTGGTGCGTTATGTATCCGTCCCTCTGCGTGGGAGCGGCGGCTGATTATGACGAGCTGCGCGACAAAACCTCCGGCGACAGCTACGATACTATGACGGGCGGCTATACGATCAAATTCAAAATAGTAGAATTTTTCGAAAAAATATGTAATATCTTCTCGTAGTCCTTTTTTTAGGACACAAAAAGTGTTATTATTATACTGACAAGCGCCCGTTTAGGGCTCTGAAAGGCAGTGCGGTAGTATGTTACAATTCATCTTCGGCTCGAGCGGCAGCGGAAAGACCGCGGAAGCGGTGAAGATTATAACAAAGCTTCGTAATGAGGGAAATACGAAGCTTATGATGCTTGTTCCCGATCAAAGCTCGTTTGAAACCGAGACCCTGTTTCTTGACATTCTCGGGCCAAGGCTCAGCCGCGATGTTTTGGTGTTCGGCTTTACAAGACTTTCCGAATATGTTTTTGAAAAGACAGGAAAAATACCCGTAAACGTAATCGACGACGGCGTGAGAAAAATTATTATGAGCAAGGCGCTCGAGGAAACTCAGGATAAGCTCGAGCTGTTTTCGGGGAATAACACGCGAAAGTCAGTGTTGGAGCTTATGGTGCACTCTCTCAAGGAGTGCCGGAAAGATAATATCAGCACGGATATGCTGAATAACGTCGCAAAGGAGATCGAAAATCCTACCCTGAAACAAAAACTCAGAGAAACCGCGCTTGTACTCGACGCGTATGACGTACTGCTTACCGAAACCTATATCGATCCTCTCGAAAATCTCAACAGATTGCGAGATATTCTGGACGTCAATCCTATGTTTGAGGGCTATACTATCGTTATCGATTCATTCTCGGGCTTTACATATCAACAGCTCGGCGTTATCGAAAGCCTTGCGCGTCAGAGCCTGAATATTTACGTTACTCTGAATATCGACATCGAGGACAGGAATAACGATATCTTTGCCACGACAAACCGCACAAGAAAAGCCTTAAAGAGGCTTGCGAATAATAATGGGATCGAGCTTGCCACTGTCCTTAAGCTTGGGGGCTATAAACGCTCTGATAAGCCCGAATTTTCTTTTTTAGAAAAATATATTCTCCGTAATAAAAACGAAGTGTATAGCGATAGATCAGAGAACATCGAAACCTTTATCGCTTCGGATATTTACCGCGAAGCCGATTATGTCGCGCGTAAGATCAAAAGCCTTGTGATAGAGCAAGGCTACAGCTACAGCGAGATAGCCATAATAGCGCGCTCGGCGGATAAGTATCAGGGAATACTCAACACCGCGCTTGAAAAGCTTGATATTCCGTATAATATGAACGCGCCTGAGGATGTTTTCACAAAACCGATAGTTCGATTTTTCACTTCCTTACTTGATTTTGTATTGCGTGGCTTCGATCGCGAAGCTCTGCTCGCTATGCTGAAAACCGGCCTTAGTCCGTTCTCCTCTGATGAGATCGCAGAGTTTGAGAATTATCTTTTTGTGTGGAATATCGACGGCTCAAAGCTGAAATCCGAATTTAAGAACAATCCTTCCGGCTTCGAGAAGCTCTCTGAAAACGACCAGGAGACGCTGATTCGTGTAGAACGCGTGCGTAAAGACGCGGTTGAACCGATAATAAAATTCTCAGAAAGAATAAAAAATACAGGAGCTCTCGAAATTTCGAAGGCCTTATATGAGCTTGCAGAGACATATAAAGTCCCGGATGCAGTAAAGGAGCTGTGTAAAAGCTTTGAGAACAGCGATATGGTTGCCGAGGCAGACGAGGAGGTTAGGGTATATAATCTTGTTTGCGAGGCGCTCGATAAGCTCGTAGCGGCTTTAGGAGAAAAAGAGATCAGTTTAAAAAAATACCGTGAATACCTTGAATTTTTGCTTTCGGATATAAAATACAGCGAGATACCCAGATATCAGGATCAGGTAAGCGTTTTCTCGGCCGATCGAGCTCGGGTCGACGACGCGAGAGCGGTGTTTGTGATTGGAGCTGTTGAGGGCGAATTCCCGTCTGTGCCGGAAACTGCCGGAGCATTTTCCGAGACTGAGCGGCGGCTTCTTATCGAAAAGGAAATACCTCTCACCGACAGCCTTGAGGAGCTCGCCTGTCACGAAAAGTATTTAGCATACTGCGCTCTGACCTCGTCATCGGAAAGGCTATTTGTGACCTCCTATCAGAGCGATTATTCCGGCAATACCTACGAGCCCTCGGAGCTTATAAGCGAGCTGTACCATCTTTTCCCAAAGGCCTCACATCTTCTTTCGCTTGATATAAACGAGTCAGCCGAGCTCTTTGGAATGAGGCAGGCGTTTGAATATTTAGCGCAAAATTTTCGTTCTAAAGCCCCCGAGGTGCTGTATCTTAAGGATTTCTTTCGCAGTTCTCAGGATTATTTACCGGAGCTCGAGCGGCTGGAGAGGGCGGTGGAGGATCGTCCGTTCAATATCGAAAAACCTGATTCAGCCGAAAAACTTTTTGGCAAAAATATAAACATTTCTGCTTCACAGCTTGAAAAATACAGTCTTTGTCCCTTTAGATATTTCTGCGGCTACGGTCTCAGAGCCAAGGAGCGCAAGGAGGCTGAAATTGACCCTATACAGTTTGGAAACATCGTCCATTATTTTCTCGAGACATTTCTTCGAAAAAACAACAAGAGCGTTTTAAACGAACTTAGCGACGAAGAGATTAAAAGGGCTATAGATGATATACTTCTTGAGTATGCTGACGAAAGTCTCGGCGGCTTAGAGGGCAAGAGCTCAACCTTTTTCCATTTGTTCGAACGCCTTAAGGATAACATATTTATTCTGATAAAACAGCTCATAAGGCAGCTCGAATTCAGTGATTTTGTCCCGGCGGATTTCGAGTTGCAGATTGGCGACGGAGGAGAGATCCCGGCGTTTAGGGTAAGCCTCGGCGACGGACGTTCGGTATCGGTTCGCGGTTTTATCGATAGGGTCGATATACTCGAAAAGGATGACGAGGTATATGTCAGGATCGTCGATTATAAGACCGGAAACAAGGAATTCAAGCTCTACGAAATCCTCTACGGCATCAATATGCAGATGCTCCTATATCTCAGCTCGGTTATCAAAAACGGCGAAAACTATTACGGAAAAAAGCTCATCCCCGCCGGTGTGCTCTATATGCCGTCCGCCTCAAAAACTGTTGACGGAATAAAAAACGATACCGAAGAAAAGGTGAGGACTGAGGTCGATAAGAATTTCAGAATGAACGGGATCGTACTTGGAGATCCTGAGATCGTCACCCGTATGGACAGACTCGGAAGGTTTATAAAGCTTTCTAAAAAGACTCAGGAGGGAAAGTATTCCGACTCTGTAGCCTCCGGCGAGCAGTTCAGCCTCATTTTCCGTCATATCGAGGACACTGTAAGAAAAATGGGCGAGGAGCTTCTTTCCGGTAAAGTAGCCGCAAGACCCTTAAAGGGCGCCATCGACGGCTGTCAGTATTGTCCCTTTGACAGCGTTTGCTGTCGGGAGCGCGACGGCTCCTACAGATTCGCGGAAACCCTGAGCGCGAAGGGCGTTTATAAGGATTTAGGAGAGGAGGATTAGGATGAGCAAGGTGAATTGGACAAAAGCTCAGCGCGAGGCCATAACCGCGCGCGACGGCTCTGTGCTCGTTTCCGCGGCCGCCGGCTCGGGCAAAACAGCGGTTTTGGTTGAGCGTATTATCGAGCTCATAACTGATCCCGTCCGTCCGGTTTCAATCGACCGTATGCTTGTAGTGACATTTACGAGAGCTGCAAGCACTGAAATGCGCGGCCGTATCGATAAGGCTCTTAACGATTTACTAAGGGTCGATCCGTATAACCGCGTACTTCTTAACCAGAAACAGCTCCTCTATAACGCTCAGATCTCCACGATCGACGGCTTTTGCTCTTCGTTTGTACGCCGATATTTCTATAAATGCGGAATACAGAACGATTTTCGTATTGCCGATGAGGGAGAGCTTAAAATACTTCGTTCAAGGGCTCTTGATAACGTGATAGAACGGCTTTACAGCGAAGAAAACGAACCTTTTTCAGAGCTTGTAAACGCTTTATGTACATATCGCGGCGACGATAATCTTAGAGATTTTATTCTTAAAACCTACGACTTCCTTACGTCGATTCCCTTTATGGACAAAAGACTCGACAGAATGTCGGAGTTGTACGATTCTGAAAAGCCCTTTGAATGTTCGCCTTACGCGAAGTATATTTTCAGCTACGCCGATGATTGCTGTGATTATTGCTTGGGACTCATCAGGAACCTTATCGGTATACTTGAGGACGACGAATTTTTGACCGATGCCCAAAAATTAAAGCTAAGGGATATGCTTTTAGAGGACAACTCTTTGTTCGACTCAATAAAAGCCGACTCTAAAAGCTTGAAATGGGATGATATCAAAGCGACCGTAGATACCGCTAAATTCTCAAGATTTCCAACCATAAAAGGAGCGCCTGAGGGTTCCGCTAAGGATATAATCAAACTTACCCGGGATAACTACAGGGACGAGCTTAAGAAGCTGTCGGAGCTTTTCTTTACTGATTTATGCTCGATACAAAAATCGACCGAAAAGCTCTCTCCGCTTATCGACACATTCATTGCTTGCGTCAGACTGTTCAGGGATGAGTTTCGAGCGCTCAAAAACGAGAAGAATATCCTGGATTTTGCCGATATCGAGCTTATGACCATTGATTTGCTCTGTGAGCTAAAAAACGGTGAAATAGTCTTTACCGATATTTCCGGGGAAATTTCGGAGTGCTTCGACTGTGTTATGGTGGACGAGTTCCAGGACATTAACGAGGTTCAGGATTTGATTTTCCGCGCTGTATGCCGCGAGCGGAATAATCTTTTTGTCGTGGGCGACGTAAAACAGAGCATTTACGGCTTCCGTCAGGCAAAGCCCGATATTTTTATAGGTTACAAGGATAAATACACCTTGTACAACCCTGAACTAAATGAATATCCCGCAAAAATAATTCTCGATAAGAATTTTAGAAGCAGAAAGGGAGTTACGCAAGCCTGTAATTTTGTGTTTTCGACACTGATGTCCCGAGCGGTCGGAGGCGTTGAATACAATGATGAGGAAAGACTTGTCTGCTCAGCCGAATTTCCCGAGCCCGAGAGACCGGCTATGGAGCTTATGCTGG
>CACYDK010000011.1 GCA_902773155.1 uncultured Ruminococcus sp. | reverse complement strand
TCGGTTACGCGGTGATAAAGAAGCTTGTGGTCAAAATAGCCGGGGTCTGTCTCGCAGCAAAGTGTTCCGTCCATATCAAAAACGGCAATTCTGTCACTAACGGGGATAAAGTCCTTGCCACCGACTTTTGTTATCGCTTTGATATACTTTGTGAGCTTCTGCTTAAGCGGAGCGTCCTCCTTCCAGAGCGAAAGTGCGTCCTTCTGCTTTGTTTCTTTAATAACTTCCGTGGCGGCTGTCGTTGAGGCCTCCGTGGGCTTTACGGAATTATCTGCGCCGCAACCTACCGCAGAAATCATCATTACACCTGCAAGAAGAAGAGCTGAAAAGGGTTTAAGTGTTTTTTTCATAGCTATTATTCCTTTCTTATAACGATACCGCTACGCGGTTCGATTATTAATATCGTTGGCTATTATTATAACATAACACGGATAAAAATGGAATACCGTTTTCGACTTTTTATGATTAGAACGCCGATACATGATCCTCTAACTATTGCATTTTTTATATGTTTATTCTATACTAATACTATCAGTTTAACAAGCGAGGAAAATAAAATGTTTACTTTTACAATCGAAAACTCGGATTTTCTAAACGAGTTTTACGCTATGCTCAAAAACTACGTAAAAGAGTGCTACGCTTTCTCTACAAAATACCTTATAGACCCTACGCTGATGGAGGATTACAGAGAGCAGGAAAAGCTTACACTCATAGTGCTTAATAAGAGCATATACCAGAACATATTTAATACTATGGCTCAACTCGACAATAATATGGTATTTTCGGCATTGTCGTGCCTTGAAAACGCGCTTTATAATATGAGACTGTTCTATGTCCTTAAAATCAACCGCCATAATCTTTATAAGTATATGACGGATGAGTATTTTGATCTTGCAAAATGTGAAGAAATCGCCGAGAAAAACACTGATGATAAGGATAAAAGTGAATTTTCAATCAAAGATTTTTACAAAGATTTAAAGAGCGCTAACCGATTTGAGGATATAAAAACCATACTTCCGCTCCAGATTAACGACGGTAATCTTTATGTCGGACTTTCAAACGGAAGCGAACTGGGCGAAAAGCTTCAAGATAAGGTCAGGGGCTATATAGTCTCTATGTACAGAGCCCTCAACAACCATAACCAGATGTTTTTCAACGGCGGCATAGATAAAAATGCCGAAGAGCTGGAGGGCCAGATGTACAGAAAGTTTATGGATTATGTTCGACTCTACGCTTGATCGTGAGCGACTCCTCCGTTTTTCATAGCCTCGTGCTCAGCCGACAGTTCCCTGTAGAGTTCGTATGATGTGAATTTCAAGTTTGTATCGGTGGCGATTGCCTTGAGAGCCACGGGAACCTTTCTCGCCCTGAGCTGACTTAAGAATATGTTAAGCTCGGTGTTAGTAAGGCCAAATATATAAAGCATTTCCTCATCGAAATCTACTCCCGACTCCATGATATCCGGCTTGCTTCCACTCAGTAGCTCACTCAATTTCAATCCGTATTCGTCCTTTTCTACGTCGCGGAATCCGATGAACAATCTGTGGCAAATCATTTTTATTTTGGCGGATTTCTGCGAATCTATGTTGAACAGCAAAACATTTTTCAAATTAATCACCCACTACATTATGTCAGATTATGAAGCATTATTATTCTTTAAATGAATATTATAAAAATAAATACGGTACTAAAGTTTACAAGCTATCTATAAGCGGTGGAATGACTTGCCCGAACAGAGATGGTACCAATGGTGCCAGAGGCTGTATATTTTGCTCAGATGGCGGCTCGGGTGAATTTGCAGAGCAATTTTGTCAGGATATAGGCGCACAGCTCGAAAATGCTAAGAAAAGAGTCTCTGCCAAAATAAAAGACGGAAAATATATCGCTTATTTTCAGCCGTACACTAACACTTACGCGCCGACTGATTACTTAAGGCGAATTTTTTTTGAAGCAATTCAGCCAAATTACATTGTTGGGCTTTCGATAGCTACAAGGCCTGACTGCCTTGAAGATGATAAAATCGAGCTGTTGAAGGAGATAAATGTAATAAAACCGGTGTCTGTTGAGCTCGGACTTCAAACAATTCACTCGAAAACCGCGGAATATATTCGAAGAGGTTATCCGCTCTCTGAATATGAAAACGCCGTAAAAAAGCTCCTAGAAGCCGGGATAGAAGTTGTAACTCATATCATTATCGGACTTCCGGGCGAGACCAACGATATGATACTCGATTCGGTTAAATACGCCGGGAGATTCTCAGACGGAGTAAAACTCCAGTTACTTCACGTATTAAAAAACACTGATCTGTATGAGGAATATAAAAAAGGAGCATTTGAAACGCTGACGCTTGAAAAATACACGGATATAGTTTGCAGAGCGATCGAGCTTTTGCCGGAGAACGTTGTGATACATAGGATAACCGGTGACGGAGATAAAAGACTTCTAGTTTCTCCTCTTTGGAGTGCGAACAAGAAAAAAGTTCTCAACTATATGAACCGTGAATTTGAAATAAGGAAAATAAAACAGGGCAGTAAATTAATTGAAAAAAAGACTTGATTTTTTTATGATTATGTTATATAATAGCCAAGGTCGTTATGCAGAGATGTCCGAGCTGGCCGAAGGAGCATGATTGGAAATCATGTATACGGATATCACCGTATCTGGGGTTCGAATCCCCATCTC
>CACYDK010000010.1 GCA_902773155.1 uncultured Ruminococcus sp. | reverse complement strand
TGGCGGAAAAGGGCTTACCGATTCCCTTGTGATCAGCGGCTACGACAGCGCAAAAGACTACACCGCCGTATTCACCGAGCTCTTCACCAGCGAGGCGTTCACGGAGGTTCCCAAGTTTCAGTACAAGTGGATCGGAGATAATGAGATCAACGCCGGTTTGGATATCATCCGGATCAAAGCCGACAAGACTACCTTTTGGGAACCCATCGACAGGCTGTATTGTCAGATCCTTGATGAAACCGCGAATAAATTTGTTGTTGAGCACGGAAGTATGACGAAAGAAGCTGACGCCGATACATGGTACTTCGATCTTGGCAAGCACGGCGCAACTCTCGATCCCAAGCACACCTACGCCGTTTCCTTTACAGACGGCAGAGCTGAAACCGTAAAGCTCAGCATAAGCGATTATGACAGCTCCGTCGACTATACCGCTGTATTTACGGGCGAATTCGTTTATGATGACGTCGCAAGCATGAACCGCTCGGCGTACAAGTGGTCAAATGACGCGACTTCGACGAAAACCGATAAAAATACAAAAGCCGCTAACCCGATGACTGTTTCAGTAAAACAGACAATTACCGCAAACTCCAAGAAAAAGACAACTATCAAAAAAGCTGTAAAGGTTAAAAAAGCGCAGGGCAAGGTAACCTATTCGACAAACAATAAAAAGGTCACTGTCAAAAAAGGCGCGCTCACAGTAGCTAAGGGCTTGAAAAAGGGCAAGACTTACAAGGTCAAAATCACCGTAACTGCAAAGGGCAACGGCAATTATAAATCAAAGAAGATTGTAAAAACAATAAAGATAAAAGTAAAATAATCGTAAAACGTCACCGCTGATAATGTACCGGCGGTGACGTTTCGTTTTGCATATTATTGTTAACAAAGAGAATATCACTCTTAAAGCTGTTTTTATGCTTAATAATCTTGATTACTTGATATATATATGATAAAATTTATATAAAGCAAAGCCTATCGAGCGTTAATGGTGACGAGGAAAAAACATGAGTATAAGAAAAAGACATTCCGTAGAAATACCGCTTAAGGCGGAAAGCTATGAGACCGCAATCCAATTCATTGAGCAGTGTCTGAATCAACACCGGATCAGTGGGACAAGTCTTTATGAGACCCCCCTGTTATTCGAGGCTGTTTTTCAGGATATTCTTGAGCAGGGTGTTAATCAGGGTACTGTTCTTACGTTAAAATCTCAAAGATCCTTTGGCGAGTTCAATATCGTTCTCGGGTTTGAGGGCGAGTCGTATATTCCGAGCATAGAAAAGGCTCAGGAGACTCTTTCGCCCGAGCTGAGAATTGTACAGGCGTTCAGTGACAAAATCAGCCACAGATACAGCATGGGCTATAACCATATCAGCATTGTTGTAAAAAGAAATTACAGCAGTTCTATGATGTACTGCTTTATCGCAATAATACTGGCTGTACTGACCGGCGTACTCCTCAATTCGTTTGTGGACGGGGACAATTTAATAACCCTTGATACGATGTTTATCGTTCCTACAATCACGCAATTCACGAACGCTATGCTGATGATAGGCGCGCCTGTTACGTTCTTTTCGCTGATTAAGAATCTGACAGATATCTATATAATTTCAGAGAAGAGCTCATCCTCGAGAAAATTGCAGATAAAAACCATCACCACTTCCGTCATTGCTATTATGCTGGCGGTGATCACAAGCGCTTTTATTTGGGTAGTTTTGAACTCGCAGCAAGGCTTGCTTGAGAGCGCGGGCTCGTTTTCAAGCGGAATGAATATCACTGAGTTTATCACCTCGCTGGTGCCTGGAAACATATTTGAACCGTTTGAAACATATATGCCTTTTCCGATTATTATCCTGTCGCTGCTTTTGACATACGCTTTGTGCTCGATCGGTAAATACTTCGACTCAGTATACAGATTCATAAATACCTGTTTAGAGCTATTCTCAAAAATGCTGACCGTCGTTATGTTTACCCTGCCGTTCTTCTGCTTTTTAACGGTGCTGTCCTTGTTTATAACCGACACCATATCAGAAATAATGGTATATGTAAGGTGTATTCTTCTGATTTTGGCAAGTATAATCGTCATAGCGGTATTTTACCTGATACGCCTGTTGATCGGAAGAGTAAACGTACGAAACTTTATCAAACATCTTCCCGGTCTTATATCGGAGAATTTTAAAATAAACTCCGCGATCGACGCGGTTCCCTTCAACATCAGATACTGCTCAAAAAAATACGGCTTCAATCCCAAGCGGCTCTCCGCGAAACTGCCTGTTCTCGCGCAAACCAATCAGGACGGAAACTGCTTCCTAATAATGATGTGCTCGTTAGTATTCGTCCTTTTGCTTGGTATAGAAGTCTCGTGGCTGCAGCTCATCGCCATAGGCGTTTTGGTGCTGTTCCTCTCGGCCGGAGCGCCAAATCAGCCGGGCTCGATCGTGATCGGTATGCTGATTATTGTTTCCTATTTACACGCGGACTCGCTGATTTTGACCGCGATAATTGCCGAGGTTTTCTTGGGTTCGATCCAGAATATAATCAACGTGCTGGGCGATATCGTAACAGTAGCAATCGAAGAGCAAAAAAGCCAACTGTAATTGATTGACCGCATTAAAAACTTAATCGTCAAAATCGTATTCTTTCAAAAGATAAAAGCCGCCATTTTTCCCTCTATGGAGGGCAGAAAAAGGTGGCTTTTGTATTGCTATTTTATATTCTGTTCTCAAAAAAGAGATAGAAATGAGAAAAACGCCACCATTGAATTGTATCAACGGTGACGCCTTTCGAGTCCCTTCTTATCGGCGTGCAAAAAATGGCACGCCGGAAGTACCGTCATCTTTAGAAAACTCCGTCCTCGCCTGTGGGGTTCACGTAAAGGGGAAAGGTTTCATCAACGCTCCTCCCTAAAATTGACCCACCGGGTCAATTTCTTAACGGTCGGCTTCGAGTCCCTTCCGTGCGTGCTAAAAGAAAGCGAGGCAGTC
>CACYDK010000009.1 GCA_902773155.1 uncultured Ruminococcus sp. | reverse complement strand
GGGTTATCGCAACAGCTCCGCCTCCGTACACCGGAATAAACGGCCCCCAAACCATACCTACGCGCATTTCAAAATGTCCTTCGGCGAACAGCGCCCATACGGTTTCAATCAGTGTGCCGAAGAAGCAGCCTACAAAAAACAGCCAAAACAGCTTTGACAAAGAGAGCCCGTAGGCGAAGGGCTTATCCTCATCGTTTTCTATTTCTTTTACATATACCTTATCGTTTCTCTCTTTAATATCGTCGAGGTGAGCTTTAAGATCCCGAAGCTGTTTCTCATAGTTTATGGATTCCATATCCGGGAAGGCGTTAACGAGCCTGCGGCGAAATATGTGGCTTCTGAACATCTTTTTTTGATATCTTTCGCGCAGAGCGTCATCGTCCAATTTGCTGGAATTGCTTTTTAGCAGATTCGAGATATTCTTCATCTGCCTCAGGTTGGTTCTCAGTCTGAGGATAATTATTGTGGTAAGGATAAAGTCAACGATAATAAGCGCGATGACGGCGCCCGGAACTATAAGCGCCACCCATATGTTTATTTTGTCTACAAGGAAGTTTATATGCGGAAATACGAACGCTTTTCCCAGAGCGGCAAGACCCGCGAATAAAAAGGGCTCCCATGCGCTTACGTAGCCGTTCAGGTTTATGATCTTCTTGTCATAATCGTGCCATTTAAAGCCGAACGCCTTCTCAAAAAGCATTGATACAAAATATTTTGCGACCGTGAGTATGATTCCCGAGCCCAAAGCGATCATATAGATATTATCTGTTACCAGGGAGAGGATATAGATTATCATCGACGCCAGTCCGTAGGATGGCATAAAGGGAAGGGTCAAGAAGCCCGGGTTAACGAGTCTGCGTTTTTTTATTGTACGAAAGAGAAAATTCACTATCCATCCGAGAAATGATGTAACCGTAAATATCCACAAAAAATCAGTAATCAGTCTCATATTCTATCACCGTTATCATTCAGTACAAGGCGGTTTATCGCGTAGGCTACGCCGTTTTCCTCACAGGTTTTTGTTACGAAATCAGCAGCGGATTTGATCTCGTCGGAGGCGTTTCCCATTGCTACGGAAAAACCGGCGGCTTGAAGCATATTCAAATCATTCCCGCTGTCTCCTATAGCCATTATCTCGTCTTTTTTGATCCCGAGTTTTTCCCCAAGCTCGAGCAGGGAAGAGCCCTTGGAGCAATTTCCGCCGATTTCAACGTCGTCATCCGCTGAGCATGTGAAGAAAATATCCCGGATCCTTTCGATCGACTCGCGTATCTTTTCGCGTTCATCAAAGCTTTCGGCCATAACATATATATTGTCGCAGAAGTCGATCGACCTGATAAAATCGAAAGGGTCGTCTAAAGTGCGGCGGCTGGTCATAATATATCTATGCAGCGGAGTTCCTTTATATTTTTTTAGCTCATACTCATATTTTTCCTTTTTGAGATAGCCGTAGCCCTCGTGAAATATCCCGTAATAACAGCCAAAGCTTTTTAGAACCTCCATTATTTCAAGAGCCTTGTTTCTTGCTATTCCGTGCGATATGAGCCGTTCGTTTGTTTTTGTGTTCATCACGGCGGCTCCGTTTGTGTTGATCGAGTAAAGGCATCCGATAGCCTTTTTGTACTCGTCGTACAATCCGGAGTAGGGACGTCCGGTAACCGGGACTATACGAATCCCTCTTTTTTCGCACTCGCGTACGGCGCGTATGTTTTGTTCGCTTATTCTTTTTTTGTTGTCTAAAAGGGTTCCGTCCAAATCGATCCCGATGAGCTTTATTCTGTTCATATTCACTCCGAAGTATATCTTACACACAATGATTTTATCACACTATTCGACAAAAAACAACATTTAATAAACGAAAAAAATGGTTCAGGAGCAGTTCCTGAACCATTTGTATAATCGATAAATTACTGTTCGTCAGCGGCCTTTGGTTCTTCGGGGATCGAGGGTTCCTGAGGAGCCTCCGGAGCGTCGTTTGCAACGGGAATATCTGTTGCAACAGGTACTTCTGTTGTAGTGGGAGCCTGAGGCTGAACCGGAGCCTGATACTGCTGAGGAGCAGGCTGCTGAGGCTGTACCGGCTGATACTGCTGCGGGTTAGGCTGATAGTTGGGATTCGGCTGGTACGGCTGATAATTCTGCGGTGGCTGATATCCCTGGGGAGGAGCCTGATAACCCTGCTGCTGATAGCCGCCCTGAGGAGGCTGATAGCCCTGAGGCGGATAAGGCTGATACTGGGGAGTCTGCATATAAAGGTCGTCCTTGTTTCTGTGAGCAAAGAGGATGAAGGGGAGAGCTACGGAGAAAATAATAGAGAGGACGAGGAGAAGTGTGGAGTTCTGCGGATTAACGTGCTTATAGAATTTGTAGAAGCAGATATACTCAAATACAGCAAGCGCGATAGCAGCCATAACGCCGATAAAGGATAGGATCACGGTGAACGAAAGAACTAGCGTAGCTCCTGAGAGACATAGCATCCAGATCGCGAAATTATTGCTCTTGCCGGTTTCGCGAAGATCGTAGTAATCGGCGATTTTTCCGATTAGAAAAGCGTTTCCGACAGGGATCCATGCAAGCCACGGATTTTCGATGCCGCGTTTTTTAGCAATTGAATACAGCGCTATACTCTCGAAAACATATAATACGATCGCGATAGCTAAGGCTACAACGACTACGCCGATTATTACCGCGATTAATGCGGGAGCCCAGCTGGCCGCATAAGCGCTGCCCTGATCGAAGCCGTATTCATTGTAGGGGAAATCGTAGTAATTTGACATAACAAATACCTCCGTTAATGAATTAGAAACCGGCGCCACAAAGCGATGCCGGTAGCTTGTTGTTTATCGTGGATATTCTAACACATTCGCTGATTATTATCAAGACAAAAAATGCACAATAAATAATATTCGACATTTTATAACCTGTTTTTTTTGACAGATGAGTTAGCGATTAGGTGATAAAAAGATAAAAAACTAAAAATTTTTTCAAAAAAACATTGACACGACATCGATTTTATGATAAGATAATCGAGCGTTGAAACGCTGGTGTAGCTCAGTTGGTAGAGCAGCTGATTTGTAATCAGCAGGTCGGGGGTTCAAGTCCGTCCACCAGCTC
>CACYDK010000008.1 GCA_902773155.1 uncultured Ruminococcus sp. | reverse complement strand
TATACGCCGACTCCGTTGCGAAGCGGAACCGCTCCGTCGCCGAAGAACAGCTTCACGTCGATGTCGCAGGAATCTATTTTGAGCTTACCGAACTGCTTGTTGATCGTGGGATATTCCACGTCCTCAGCGTTGACGGTGTCTCCGCTGTTGTCGCTCGGTACAAAGATATTATCGTAAGCGTCCGAGTAGTCGACCTGCTTATCCGAGATAAACATCGAGCCGATGTTGAGCACGTCCTTGAACACTGTGAGCGACGACACGAAAACCGTGAGGTAGAGCACAAGGCAGAATGCCAGCGGAACGCAGATAAAATACAGGAGCTTACTCTCCTTAAGGTTAAACTTACGCTTCTTCATTTTTGAGAGCTTTCTTTGCTAAGACGCCTGCCGCGGAAGCGGTAAGCATAATTCCGGCGGTAACCGACAGCGCAAGAACCGGAGTAAGGTCGAGCTCGCTTCCGGTAGGCTTGATAATGTTGTTGCTCTCGTCGATCACGACTTCGCCGTTTTTGTTAACTATCTTTACCTTGCCGTCGTCGCCCGTGCCAACGGGAACCGACATATCGAGAACAGCGGCCGCCGCGCTCGCGTAACCGGCAATGGTCGAGAACTCAGCGGAGGTGAGCTGACTTACACTGCTTTTTCCGGTGCTCTCAAGGAAAGAACGTCCGGTAGCAATGATGCCGTTGATCTCACTGGCCTGAGCGTCAGTCATATCTATTGTATTGAAATGCGCCTCAGCCTGATTAATATAGGAAGCGGGAACATAAACACTGTTTCCGTTCATATTGGCGGGAGTGCGCATACTTGCGAGCACGCTTTGCTCGGCCGAATTCAAACCGGCCGCGAAGGCAGGCATACATGATATTGCCGCGATAGCTACAGCGGCGCATACTGCGAAGAATTTCTTCATACTTCATCCTCCTTTTCGTAGTATAATCCAAATAATTCAGTCTTTTTTTCTGCCCTTAACACCTGATAATTCTACCACATCAAAATAAAAAAGTAAAGCCATTTTTCATTTTTGGAAATATGTACAAATTTTACCCTTAGAGTTTATTTTCAATAGTCAATAGTGAAATATTCGGGATGTGTTAAAGCTTACAAAAATACCGTATAATATGCATACAATGTGCATTTTGTACATTTTTTCAGTTGAATACAATTGGCGTGGAATCAGAGAGGCTGTCGCAAAAACGCATATCTATCACTAAAACCGGCCGAAAATCCGGCTTTCGCACGAGAAACCGGATTTTCGACCGTAATCATTTATTATTATGTTTTAAGTATTCGCTTATCGCTTTTCGCAGGCGGCTACATTGAGCCGTCGCGTTTCAGGACGGTGAATACAGTTTTCAGCATAATTTTCATATCAAGCAGAATGCTCCACTCACGGATGTATTTTGTATCGAGGCGAACTACCTCCTCAAAATCGGTGATCTTGCTTCGGCCGCTGACCTGCCACATTCCCGTAAGCCCCGGCTTGATAGCAAGGCGGGCACGGTGATGAAGCTCGTACTTTTCCCACTCGTCGAGAGTCGGCGGACGGGTTCCGACCAGGCTCATATCGCCCTTGAGGATGTTGATAAACTGCGGGAACTCGTCGATCGAGAGCGTTCTCAGCCAACCGCCGATGCCTCGCTTTATCTTTCCGTTTTCAAGCATTTTCGTGCCGATGATGCGCTCGTCGAACTCGATTTTGAACATCATACCGTCCTTGACGCGGTTCTGCTCCATAAGCTCTTTTTTGCGCTCCTCGGCGTCCATATACATTGTGCGGAATTTATAGATCTTAAATTTTTTACCGTTCTTTCCCACTCTGTCCTGCTTGAAGAAGATCGGCCCCGGGGAGCTTATGTAAATCATAGGCCCTACAATAAGGGTGAGCAGACCTGTTCCTATAACGCCGATAAGGCCTCCGATAATGTCGAAAAGGCGCTTGATGATCAGCGCAATGGGCGAGGCGTAGTTGATCGCCGAGGTAATTACGGTATAGCTGCCCATTTTTTCGATGATATGGCCGTTTTCGGACAGCGCGTTAGCGCTCGCGATACGGGTGTGGGTGACAATTCCCATTGTCTCAAACTGCTCGACGAGAGTGTGCGGAAAGAACTCCTCGCTGTGGATATTGATAAAAACCTCGTCCATCCATCTGCGGCAAACGTAATCAGCGGCGTTGTCAACGTTAGCGACAACGGGCACGCCCTTGATTTTCTTTCCGGTCAAGTCCTTGTCTACAATAACCAGCCCCGCGATAGTGCGGGTAGCGGTCTCGTTTGAGCGAAGGGTGTTGACGACCTTCTCGGCGATATTGCTGGTCGTTACCACGAGCATAAGCGAGCCGTGAGTGCGCTTTATGCGGAAGAGCACTATGCGCTTAAGGATCATTCTGAACGTGAAGCTCACAACAAAGAATATCCCCGCCGTCATAAAGAGTATGAGCTTAGCCTTGTCGGTGGCGTTGTTTCTGAGCACCGCTACAAGGAAGAACATGAGCAGGAACACCAGTATGGTGAGCTTGGAAAGCTCCAGAAGCTCGTGGAAAACATTCCGCTTGAGCACGTTCTTATAGGCGTGGATAAGCTTTGTGCACACCAGCATGATCACCGTAAGCGCAAGCGCGTAGCTGAGCTTGTTGCCGGAATACGGATTCAGGATGCAGCCGCTGCGGATAAACACCGCGATGACGAACGATATATTGAGACAGAATAAATCCAGAATGAGAAAGTCAATATGTTTTATAAAGCCGTAAAGGCCTTTCTGATACATACTTTATCTCCTGTAAAAGCCGTTCCTCAGCCGCCGATCGAATCAGAGACGTAATAGCCGCCCTTGGAGGTCTCGGGGGTGGGAACCTTGTTAACAATCATGCCGATTATTTTGGCATTGTTGCGCTTGAGCGAGTCGACAGCCTTGTCGAGCTCGGGATAGGTAGTTGAATTGTGCCTGATAACGAGCACCATTCCGTCGGAAAGACCTATGAGCGGAATAACATCGGCCACGGAAATAACCGGCGGAGTATCGAAAATTATGAAATCGTAACGCTTTTCAAGCTCAGAGACCATATCGGACATCATCTCGCTCGAGAGAAGCTCCGAGGGGTTGGGCGGAATTTCGCCGTAAGAGATAAGATCGAGCTGATCGAGGGAGGTTTTTACAATGATGTCGTCGAGCTGACACTCGTTGTTAAGATAATGCGCAAGTCCCTTTTCGGGCTGAACCGAAAGGCGCGTGTGCGCGGAGGGTCGCCTTAAATCGCAGTCTATAATAAGCACGCGGCAATCGACCTGCTGAGCGAGCGCGGCCGCGATATTGATGGCTGTGGTGGTTTTGCCCTCGCCCTTGTGAGGCGAGGTAAAGACGATTTTCTTACAGCCCTTTTTGATTATTGAGTATACGAGACTTGTGCGAGCCTTGCGGTATGCCTCGGTAACGTGGAAGCTCAGCGCGCGCGCTTTCTCTTCTGTCAACTTCTTAGCCATTTTCAGCCTCGCTTTCAGCCGGCTCTTCGTCGGCGCTCTTAATTCCGAAAAGGTTGAACTCACAGCCCTCATAGTCGGGCACCGCCGAAAGCACCGGGATCGAGCGGATCTCGGTCATATCGGAGCTGTAGCGGATCTTGGTATCGAGCATTTCCTTGGCGTATACTATTATTAACATAACCGCGAAGCCTGCGATCGCGGCGATGAGGGTATTCCTCATTACGTTTGGCGACGAAGGCGCGCTCGGAAGCTGAGCCTCGTCGACAACCTTGACCTCGGCGCCGATGTTACTGAGCGAGGAGACTACCTCGGGAGCAAGCTTGCCGACAGTATCGGCCAGGGTTTGAGCCGCGGTCGGAGACGAAGCGTCAACCTTTGCTGTGAACAGCTCTGTAGGAGTATCGGCCGAGCTGAACTTGATCTTGCTTTTAAGCTCTGCGGATGTATACGCGCCGTCGACCTCCTCGCTGAGTCTGTCAAAGAACTCGTTGGAGTTGAGCATTTCGACATACGTTCCTACAAGCTCGATAGCAAGATTGTGAGCCGTGAGGCTCGCGCTCGCGCCGTTATTATCTCTGGGAACCTCGACATAGAGCTTTATCTGAGAGGTATAGGTCTTGGGTATAAAAACCTTTGAGTAGCCGAATACGACCGCGCCGACGACTATCGCCGCGACAACCATAAGCAAAAAGCCCTTGCGGAAAATATGCACGAGCTCTCTCAGGCTGATTTCGTACTCCTCGTTGGTTTCGATTCGTTCGCGTTTGCTCATTAAAACACCTCATTTATAAAGGATTCGGATGCTGTCCTCCGCCAAAACGCGGGGACGATCTTATCGTAGTTACAGATATCTATTTTACATTTTACAACAAATAATTATCAATTGCAACTATAAACTGCATATTACCATATTTTTTGTATTCTTCGCACAGTTTTTGCGCTCGCGGTTCAGGAGACGTTCTCAATTTATACCGAGCTCTTTTGGCAAAAGCTGTTCATACAGCATTTTTCACACATCGGTTTTCTGGCTGTACAGACCGCGCGTCCGTGGAGCACGAGGCGGTGACAAAAATCGTTGCTCTCCTCTGGCGGGAGCAGATCACGAAGTATGAACTCTATTTTTCGGGCGTCCTTAAGCTCGTGGAGTCCGAGCCTCCCTGTGATGCGGATACAGTGAGTATCGACCACAACAGCCGGCTTTCCGTATATATCGCCCATAATAAGGTTAGCGGTTTTTCGGCCGATACCGGGCAGAGCGACAAGCTCCTCGAGCGTATCGGGAACCTTGCCGCCGTATTTTTCCTCGAGCATTTTCCCCATTGCCACTAGGTCTCGGCTCTTTGTTTTGTAAAGTCCGCAGCTCTTTATGTACTCTCCAACCTCTTCCTCGGTCGACGAGGCGAAGTCCGCGGCGGTTTTGTAACGCTCAAAAAGCGCGGGCGTCACCATATTCACCCTCGCGTCGGTGCATTGAGCCGCAAGTCTCGTCGCAACAAGAAGCTGCAGCGGATCGTCGTATACCAGCGAGCATATCGCCTCCGGATATTCTTTTTTCAGCGCCTTGACAGCTTTTGCGGCTATTTCTTCTTTTTTCATGATTACACTTCCTTTTTCGCTTAAATTGGACATTATTACCGAATAATTTCCGAGCTCTTCCGTTATAATGTCACTCTTTTCCATACGAATTTTTCATCCGGCGGAAAGTAGCTAAAATTATCGAGTTTTACTCATACAATATACCACAATATTCCAACTTTTCAAACACAAAATAATGTGTTAAAATTATGACGAGGTGAAAAGAGATGTTTAAAAACTACGTTTTCGATTTATACGGCACCCTTATTGATATCAATACCGACGAATGGTCGCCAGAGCTCTGGGAAAAGCTCTCCATTCTTTACCGCTACAAAAAGGCCGACTACACTCCCGAGGAGATTCGAGCCTACTACGGAAAATTTGTAAACGAAGAGAAGGCTAAGGTGCGCAAGCGTTTTCCCGAATATAAAAACATAGATATTAAAATAGAAAAGGTTTTCAAAAAGCTCTTTACTAACAAGGGCGTAACTCCGACAGACGACGAGATCAACTTTGTCTGCACGGCGTTCCGCTGCTTCTCAACAATATATATCAAGCTCTACGACGGCGTTATCGACCTGCTCGACACTCTGCGCGAAAAGGGCAAGAAGGTTTATCTGCTCTCTAACGCTCAGCGCAGATTTACCGAAAACGAGCTCAATATGTTCGACCTTCAAAAATACTTTGACGGCATTGTTATTAGCTCCGACGAGGAATGCTCCAAGCCCGACCCCAATTACTACGAAACTCTTTTTGAGCGCTACAAGCTCGACAAAAAAGAGACCGTAATGGTTGGCAACGACTACATCAGCGATATCAGAGGAGCTAAGGAAGCCGGACTGAAGAGCCTGTACATTCACCAGAGCATCAGCCCCGAAATCAACGGCGAGCTGCTGGCGAACTTCACCGTTATGGACGGCGACGTTACAAAGATCAAGAGCATGATTGTAAAGTAGTAGAAAAACAGCAAAAACCGCGCCGGAGAAGCCCATAGCTCCGGCCTCTTGATTTTTACAGGGCTTTATATTATAATGGTACAGAAATAAATTCCACGGAGGAACATCTATGAAAAAGCTAATCGCGGCTATGGCCGCTGTCGTTATGATGATCGCGGCGTTTTCGGGCTGTAGCGACCCGCTCGCCGAAAAGCAGTCTCAGCAGAATACCGAGGCGACTCAGGCCACCGAGACTCCCGTAAAAAAGGCCAAGGCCTCGGACTATAAGGACAACTACGAGGGACTCAGAGATTATTTTATCGCCAAGGACTATATCTATATCCAGGAAGAATCCAAAAACGTTACCGAGATGCAGTACAAGCTTATCGGCGCGAAAACCGGACACCGCTATACTATGGACAAGGTTACAGTTGAGCTCTACGAGTTTAACAATGGCTCCGACAAGCTTCGCGACGAGATCATCTCAAGCGTTAAGAAAAACGGCTACTACACCCTCTACTCGCGCCAGATCAAGGCGTATGTATCCGACAGCGAAAAATTCCTGATGATTTACAGCGACGCCGACGTTAAGGACGACGACACCTCAAGCGACGCGTACAAGAAAATGCAGAGCGCCATCAAAGACTTCAAGGCGTTCAAAGGAAAATAATAATGTATAATTTCGGTCGGGCAGACAGGCTCTTAAGTGAAAGAGCTTAGTCTCCCGGCCGTTTTTTTGCAATACGGCGTTTTTCGGGATTATACGCGCCAAAGCCGGGTTTTATCTTTTGACAACGTCATCACTGCTCAAAAATCTTTACGAACAGTCTGGAGGTTACGTCCTTGAGTAGCTCGGGGTTTGCGGCGCTGTTTCGAAGATGAGCGTAGTAGGTGCCCTGGACAACAAAGGAAAGCAAAATATTGTTCTCGACCGTATCGCGAAAATACGGCAGACGCGTAAAAATGAATTCCTTCAGGCTGTCCTCGAGCTTGTTGATAAAGCGATTCTTTCCTTCGCTCGAATACAAAACGTCGATCTCGCTCTTGTGCTCGGTGATCGACCTTGACAACACCTGAGATATCATCCTCGCCTCGAACCTTTCGCTCATTACCTCGCGCTCCCTTAGCTCGCCTATCATCTCGGAAATAAGCTCGTTCTCGAGCTTATCCTCAAGGTCGTAAATATCTCTGTAATGAAGGTAAAATGTCGCCTTGTTGATCAGTGCGAGCTCGCTGAGCTCCTTTACGCTGATTTTCCCGATCTCCTTCTTTTTTCTCAGTCGAAAAAACGCTTCTTTTATGTTTTTTTGTGTTTTTTTCACCCTTAAATCCATATACGTTTCTCCTTTTAATAGACACTTTTGATATTATAGTAGCATAAACAACTAAATTAATCAAGTGACTATAGAAAATTATATAAAATTATTATATACTCATAATATAAATATAGTAAAATGCACTATGTGGCTCTACCACCGCGATTTGCAGGATATTATATTCAATCTTGACCGGAAATGAGGTTTGGTTTATGGAAATTGATTACAACATGAGGAAGCTGTTTAATGAGGAATATCTTACTCAGGTGGCATATATGTACAACAATATGCCGCGCGGACTTTTAGGTCCTCATACCACCGAGTACGGACTGAGAATCGCGGTCTATCTTCCGCATTGTAATTCTGTAGAATTTGTAAACAAGGACAACGGCGAGGTTCACAGAGCTTTTCTTGTTCATGAAAAGGGTATTTTTGCCGCCTGCGTACATACCGACAGAGTTTTTGACTACTACTACCGCGCTTGGGACGAGGAAGGCAACTACTACGAGAGCGAGGACAGCAACTACTTCCCGGCTCAGTTCTCCGAGGTTGACGGTTATCTTTTCGGACAGGGAACTCACTATGACCTTTACGAGAAGCTCGGCGCTCACAAAAAGACCATAAACGGCGTAGAGGGCGTACTCTTTGACGTATGGGCTCCCAACGCTCAGCGTGTATCCGTTATCGGCGATTTTAACGGCTGGAACCCGGCTCTGCATATGATGAGCAAGGTATCCGAGGTAGGCGTTCACGAGATATTCATCCCCCGCATCGGCGAAAACGTAATGTATAAATTCCAGGTTAAGACCGTTGACGGCTTCTGCGTCGACAAGACCGACCCGTTCGGCTTTACCCAGCAGATGCGTCCGGAGACCGCCTCTATCGTAAACGATCTCGGCCGTTATCAGTGGCAGGATACCGAGTGGATGGACAAGAGGAAGGATTACAACTACGAAACAGGCCCGATGTCCATTTATGAGGTTCACCTTGGCTCGTGGCGCCAGAACGAGGACGGAAGCTTCCTTACATACCGCGAGCTTGCCGAAAAGCTCGGCGATTATGTAGTAGACATGGGCTACACCCACATCGAGCTTATGGGTATTCTCGAGCATCCGTTTGACGGAAGCTGGGGCTATCAGGTAACGGGCTATTTCGCTCCTACCTCGCGCTTCGGAACTCCCGAGGACTTTATGTACTTTATCGACCATATGCACTCGCTTGGAATCGGCGTGTTCCTCGACTGGGTACCGGCTCACTTCCCGAAGGACAGCCACGGACTCGGCCGCTTTGACGGCACCTGCCTGTACGAGCATCCGGATCCGCGCCGCGGCGAGCATCCCGACTGGGGCACCTTTATATTTAACTACGAGCGCAATGAGGTAAGAAACTTCCTTATCGCTTCCGGCCTTTTCTGGCTGAATAAATTCCACATCGACGGTCTCCGCGTTGACGCGGTTGCTTCGATGCTCTACCTCGACTACGGTAAGAACGACGGTCAGTGGCTGCCGAACATCTACGGCGGACGCGAGAATCTCGACGCGGTTGAGTTCTTTAAGCACCTCAACTCCATGGTTGGCCAGTATGCCCCCGGAACCCTCGTTATCGCTGAGGAGAGCACCGCGTGGCCGGGAGTTACGACCAGCGTTAAGTACGACGGTCTCGGCTTCGCTCTTAAGTGGAACATGGGCTGGATGAACGACTTCCTCGAGTACATCTCGAAGGATCCCGTTTACCGCCAGTATGAGCACGGAAAGCTCACATTCTCGATGATTTACGCTTATACCGAGAAGTTCATCCAGGTTCTTTCTCACGACGAGGTCGTTTACGGAAAGTGCTCGATGATCAACAAGATGCCCGGCGACGACTGGCAGAAGTTCGCCAACCTCCGCGTTGCCTACGGCTTTATGTTCGCCCATCCCGGTAAGAAGCTCCTCTTTATGGGTCAGGATTTTGCCCAGTACGACGAGTGGAATTCGCAGGTCGGCCTGCAGTGGTTCCTCATCGACGACAACCCGAACAACGCCAACATGCAGAAGTACTACAGAGCTCTCCAGCATTTCTACACCTCTCACCCGGCTATGTATGAGCAGGACTTCGTTCCCGAGGGCTTTGAGTGGATGAGCTGCGACGATTACCAGAGCTCCATTGTTTCGATGGTAAGAAAGACAAAGGACGGCAAAAAGTCCATCCTCTGCATCTGCAACTTTACCCCTGTTCCGCGTCACGATTACCGCGTAGGCGTTCCGAATATGGGTACATATAAGGCGGTATTCAACTCCGACGACGCCGAGTTCGGCGGCACGGGCGACTTCCCGCAGAGCGACCGCAGAGCCTCCAAGGTAGAGTGGAACTACCGCAAGCAGAGCATCAAGGTAACAGTACCTCCGCTCGCTATGATCGCTTTCGAGTACAACCACAATATGCTCCCCGAGGGCGTTGAGGTCAAGGAGAAGAAGGTCAAAAAGACGGCCGTTGTAAAGCCCGTAGCCAAGAAGATGGGCAAGGCCGCCAAGAAGCCCGCCAAGAAAGCCGCTCCCAAGGCTGAGGCCGAAGCAAAGCCCGCCGCTAAGGCGGAGCCGAAGGCCGCGGTAAAAGCTGAGGTAAAAGCTGAGGCAAAGCCGGAGCCCAAGGCCGAGGTAAAAGCCGAGCCCAAGGTAGAGGTAAAGGCAAAGCCCGAGGTAAAAGCTGAGCCTAAGGCGAAGTGATCTCTCAATAAACTTAGTGGATAATTGATAATTAAAATTGGTCGGACAGACGGTTCTAATGGAACCTCTGCCCGACCTTTTTTGCGGAATATATCGTATTTTAGGATCGTAACGCTTCCGTTATCAATAAACGTTTATTCAAAATAAAAAATCTCTTCGAATTTTTTATCGAGAGCTATGCAAAGCACGAGAGCCAGCTTAGCTGTGGGATTGAACTGACCTGTTTCGATCGAGCTTATGGTATTGCGCGATACGCCGACCAGATCGGCCAAAGCCTGCTGAGAAAGGCCTGCTTCAGAGCGGAGTTTTTTTAAATTGTTTTTTAGTACCAGTTTATTATCCATATTGTTATTTACCTTACGTAAACACGCAAAAAATGTAAAACGATAAAAGCGACCGCCAGCACCAACTCGGCAATGCCGAAAATCAGCTCGTGGAGCTTTCTGATGTGAAAATATTTTACGAGCAGCGTGGTTCCGGTCATTGAAAGGTATACTCCCCAAAGCGTGTAGTTAAAGGAACCGCCGAATAAAATATCGGTAAGCGACAAAAACATACATAGCAGTCCTCCGACCGCGACGGCCTTCTGACTCGCAGAGTTCATTGCGTCTCTTTCGAAAAGGTCCGTACCCTTGTTCTCCTGTCTGCTTTTTTCAAGTATTTCATTTTTGTTCATGGTTTTACCTCCTGACAAGTTTACTTTGCAAAGCTATTATATCATTGCCAAGTTTACTTGTCAAGAGTTATTGAAAAGATTTTTCGTTTTATACAGGAAAGCGCGATAAACGCGTCCGCTTTCCTTGCTAAATCATATCTCCCCTGCTTCGTACATTATTATCGAAATCGCGGCAAGAGGAGCGGTTTCGGCGCGGAGGATCCTTTTCCCGAGGGTCGCAGCGCGTCCGGAGACTTCAAGAACGCGGTCGACCTCGGTTTTTTCGAAGCCGCCCTCGCTTCCGATGAATATCCCGATCTTCTTCGGACTGCCTGTGAGTATGTCGGCGACGCGCTCGCCGCCGAGCTCGTAGAAGATTATGCTGACGTCGTTCTCTTCGCTCTGCCTTACGGCCTCGGAAAAGCTGACGGCCTCGCCAATTTCGGGCACGATCCCCCTTCGCGACTGCTGAGCCGCCTCAAAGGCGATTTTTTGCCAGCGGACGCGCTTTTTTTCGAGTGCTTTTTTATCGGGTCTCGACACGCACCTGGCCGATATAACCGGCACGACGCGGCGAACGCCGAGCTCGACAGATTTTTGGATGATCAGCTCCATTTTGTCGCCCTTCGGAAGCGCCTGATAAAGGGTCAGCTCGATCCCGGGCTCGTTGTCGCAGGGCTTTGAATAAAGCACCTCGACCGCAACGCTCTCGCCTGCGGCGCTAATACGGCATTGGTGCTGGATACCGCCGGGAGTCACGAGCGTGAGCTCCTCGCCGGGCTTCATCCTAAGACTTTTTGATATATGCTTTGCGGTCTCGCCATCAATTATCGTTGAGCGGCCGTCTATCTCGTTTTCCGTAAAAAACCATGGCATAAAAATCACCCCAAATAATTCTATCATTTTTGGTACGCGATTGCAATACCGCCGCCGTCGTGGTAAAATAAGCGTGAGGTGATTTGAATGAAAACAGTGACCTACGGGGAGCTTTGCGATATTTTTAAAAACGAGGGCATAAACCCGGACGACTTGCAGACGCTTTTGGTAAAGCGGCTGACACAACTCGGAAAAACCGCCGCGACCGCCGAAAGCTGTACCGGCGGACTAATAAGCAAGCGCATTACCGAGGTAAGCGGAGCGAGCGCTGTATTTGGGCTGGGGGTTTGCTCCTACGCAAACGAGATAAAGGAGCGTGTGCTCGGCGTTCGGCGCGAAACTCTGGACTCGGTCGGCGCGGTCTCTCCCGAAACGGCGGAGCAAATGGCTTGCGGAGTAATGAGGCTCGCGCGCTCCGACCTGGGCGTTTCTACAACGGGAATAGCCGGGCCGACAGGAGGCACGGCCGAAAAGCCTGTAGGCCTGGTATATATCTGCGCCTGCTGTGAAAGCTCGCGCGAGGTGATTAAGGCGACGCTCGGCGATATGCCGTCGCCCTCACGCGAAAAAATAAGAAAAGCCGCGAGCGACGCGGCGTTATATATGCTGTTAAAAGCGGCGGAGAGCTAAGCTCTCCGCTGTTTTTGTTTGGCAAAAAGCCAAAAATATTTGTCAGTAATTTATCGTATAGGGCACGTCCTCGTCGACGATATAGCTCTGTATAATTGAGCTGTCCCTCGCGCTCAGCGCTCCGTCGCAGTCGACGTCAGAGGCAGCCCGCGCTTTTTTTGACAATGAACAGAGCTCGGCGAGCGCAAAGTGAATCAGAGTTGAGTCGCGCACTGTCACTTGTCCGTCGCCGTTTGCGTCGCCGGAGAGGAAGGAGCCGGTCTCGACAAAACGGAAAACTCTTATCGAGCTGAGCGCTCTGCCCGCCGGAGAGAAAAAGGCCTGATTGTCCACAGCGCTTCCGCCGTAGTAGCTTGCGGCGTCGCTGTCGTATTCGCCTGAAAAGCTCGACGCCCAGCCGCAGCCGAATTTTTCCCACAGCTCGCGGTTCTGCCTTAGCCTATCATCGTACGCGGAGCCGGAAAGCCCGGTCGTGTCGCCTACGGTGATCCACGCGCCCTCCCAGTAGAAAACGCCCAGACCGTTTTTCACGCTGTTGACCGCCGCCATAACGTCCCTCAGCTCATCGGCCTGTCCCTGCTCGGTAAACGGCCAAACAAGATTTGCTCCGGTGTTGTTATTATAAGCGCTGACCGTGTTGGAATGTCCGTCGGAATCGGCCAGAGTGTTGGCGTATGAGGTTTCGGCGACCATAACGTACTTTCCGTATTTTTCGGAAACATAGCTCAGAACCTCGGCAAGATTTTTGAGGCTCCCGTGCCAGCTGGGGTAGTAGGATGTTGCGAAAACATCGTAATCCACCTTGTATTTGTCGAGGAAATCGGCGAGCGAGCGCATATTTTCGGCGTTCTCGGGATTTGTAAAATGGATCGCCGTCATTATGCTCTTATCAAAGCTTCTCACGCCCTCGATCCCGGCCGAAAAAAGCCGCGCCATATCCGAGCGCTCGTATTCGCCGGCGATCCCGGCAGTGGTTTCGTTTCCGATTTGCACCATACCGACGTCCGCCCCGGCCTCGGCAAGCTTTTTGAGCGACGAGGCTGTGTAGTCGCGGAGCTTTTCGGCCTTTTCGGCGACCGAAAGCCCATCCCAGCTCTTGGGCGCCCTCTGCTTTCCCGGGTCGGCCCAAAAATCGGAGTAGTGAAAGTCGACAAGCAGCTTCATATTGTTCGCGGCAGCTCTCCGGCCGATCTCACAGGCTGTTTCGAGGTCGTTATTGCCGCCGCCGTAGCCGCGGTTTTCGCTGTCTTTGGGGTCGTTCCAGACCCTCACGCGGATATAATTCACGCCGTTTTGGGAGAGGATCCGGAAAATATCGTCCTCGCGTCCGTCTAAAGCGCTGAATTTTACTCCCGCGCGCTCGAGCGAGATCACCGAGGAAACGTCCATTCCGCGGATAAAATCCGGATTCTTAAAATCTATCGGCTTTATCTCAACGGCTCCTGCCGAAAAACAACAGACCGCCGCCAGCAGCGCGCTCATCAAAACAGAAAACAGTTTTTTCACGGTCATCCCTCCCGAAGCGTTATACCACTATTATATCACGATATCCGTATCAAAGCAACGAAAAGCCGGACAAAAACGCCCGGCTCATTGTTTTTAACAGGGGAGCTCGATTTTGTCGAGGATCCCGGTCAGGTGGGCGATCGTCACACCGTAGTTAGTCATAGGGATCTCCGCCCGCTTTGCGCGGTCGATTCGGCTCATGATGTACTTTTTATTGAACATACAGCCGCCGCACTGGATAATCAGGTCGTAATCCGAAAGCTCCTCGGGGAAGTCGGTTCCGGCGACCATATCTATAGTCAGGCCTTCGCCGAAACGCTTGCGGAGCATACGCGGGATCTTCTCGCGGCCGATATCCTCCGAGAGCGGAGCGTGTGTACAGCACTCGGCGATCAGCACGCGGCTGTGCTCGGAGAGGCTGTCGAGAGCCTTGGCCCCCTCAACATAGTAAGGCAGATCGCCCTTGTACGCCGCGAAGAGCACCGAGAAGCTCGTGAGCATAGTGCCCTCGGGCTTGTTCTCGTATACGAACGGGAAAACCTGAGAATCGGTTATGATGAGCTTAGGAGGATTCTTGAGCGCGTCGAGGGTAGTTTTCAGCTTGTCGGTCGTACAGCATACGGCTGTGCATTTTTTGTCAAGCAGCTCGCGGATAGTCTGAACCTGTGGCAGGATAAGCCTGCCCTTAGGGGCCTGGATATCCTGCGGCATTACGAGAAGCACGACGTCGTCGGAGCCGCACAGTCCGCAGGTTATGGACGGTGCCTCAAAATCCGAGGGCATAAGTCGGATGAGCTCCTGCTTAAGCTCCTCGATACCGCTGCCGTCGATCGCGCTGACCTGGATCGGGCTCACGCCTATCTTGCCGCGAATTCTGAGCGCGTAGGCGCTTCCGTTTACCAGAAGGTCGGCCTTGCTGACCACAGGGATAACGGGGATGCCCTTATCCTTGAAGAAATAGTACCAGCGGCACTCGAGGGTCACGTCGTCGCCGGAGAAAAGCACTATGGCTATATTGATTTTCTCGGCGGTTTTCTCGGTTTTTTCGACGCGGATCCGCCCAAGCTCGCCTATATCGTCGAAGCCGGCCGTGTCGATAAGCATACACGCGCCGAGCCCGGCTATCTCCATCGCCTTGTTCACGGGGTCGGTGGTCGTACCGGCAACCTCGGAGACAATGGAAACCTCCTGGCCTGTAAAGGCGTTGATGAGCGAGCTTTTTCCCGCGTTGCGCTTTCCGTAAAAGCCTATGTGGAGTCGGTTGGCGGACGGAGTGTCGTTTAATGTGGTTGACATGATATCACCTCGGGTTGTTATACTTTTAATATTATGTATTAGAATCTAAAGTCGCGTTTGTTGTTTTCTATGTCCTTAAGATGCTCCTCGCATATTCTCCTCACCTTTTCGTTGGGAATGTTCAGGAGCTCCTTTTGTATCATTTTCTCGCCGATCTCGCGAGTGTCGTCGCTGGCGTAATCCATAAGGTATTCCTTAAGGGTCATCAGCGCGTTGGGGTGACAGCAGTTTTGGATCTGTCGGTTTTTACACAGAGCCATAAAGCGGTCGCCGGTTCTGCCCTCGCGGTAGCAGGCTGTGCAGAAGGAGGGTATGTAGTCGTTTCGCATGAGCCAGTTTACAACCTCGTCGAGGGTGCGCTGGTCGCTTACGTCGAACTGCTCCGAGTTTTCGGGCTCGCTGTCCTCGGCATAGCCTCCGACCGAGGTTTTCGACGCTCCGCTTATCTGGGACACGCCGTAGTGTATCACCTTGCTTCTTACCTCCTCGCTCTCGCGGGTTGAGATGATCATACCGGTGTAGGGCACGCAGATCCTGATAAGCGCGCAGATTTTGCCGAAGGTCTCGTCGGAGATACCGTTATCGAACACATCGGGATCGATATCGTCGGCCTTTTTGATTCGCGGAACGCTGATCGTATGGGGGCCTACGCCGTGAACGGCCTCGAGATGCTCGGCGTGCATAAGAAGTCCGGCGAACTCATAGCGGTAGAGCTCGAGTCCAAAGAGAACTCCGAGGCCGACGTCGTCGATACCGCCCTCCATAGCCCTGTCCATCGCCTCGGTGTGGTAGGCGTAGTTGTGCTTGGGGCCTGTTGGGTGAAGCTTTTCGTAGCTCTCCTTGTGATAGGTCTCCTGAAAGAGGATGTAGGTGCCGATCCCGGCCTCCTTGAGCTTGCGGTAGTTTTCGACAGTAGTCGCGGCTATGTTGACGTTGACCCTGCGGATAGCGCCGTTCTTGTGCTTTATGCTGTAAATAGTCTTGATAGACTCAAGTATGTACTCGATAGGATTGTTGACCGGGTCCTCGCCTGCCTCGATCGCGAGCCTCTTGTGACCCATATCCTGCAGAGCGATAACCTCGTTTTTGATTTCCTCCTGGGTGAGCTTTTTGCGGCAGATGTGCTTGTTTTTGAGATGATAGGGGCAGTATACGCAGCCGTTTACGCAGTAGTTCGAAAGGTAGAGCGGAGCGAACATTACGATACGGTTGCCGTAAAAATCCTTTTTGATCTGCTCGGCGAGGGAGTACATGCGCTGAACTCTCTGCTCGTCCTCGCAGGCGAGGAGCACGCTCGCCTCGCGGTGGGTAAGTCCCTTGAGCTGACCGGCCTTGTCGAGAAGGCTGTCCACGAGCTCGAGGTTGTCCTTGTTTTCGTCGGCGTATTTAAGAGTTTCGAGGATCTCTTCGTGATTGATGAACTCCTCCGCCTTCAGTGATTTAGGGTCGTATTTATACATTTTGATTACTCCTTGTATTTAGGGCAACACCGCGCAATTAACGGCGTACGCCTTGCTTGAATTTTATTCAGTCATATTAATCCGCACACCTGAATTATGCGGTATTGCTTTAGCTGTTTTTGCTGTCGCCGCGGTCTGTAACGAGCCTGTAGCCGATGGATTCCATCCGCCGCGAAAGACAGTTTTTACACTCCGCGCTTTCCTCGCCGGTGCAGGCCTTGTTATCGTAGAGCATATATTTTTTTCTGACGGAAACCGGCGAAAGGTTGGGCATAACTACATTCGCTCCGGCCAAAATACCTTTTTCCCTGCCCTTGGGGTCGAGGGTCGCGAGCGCGGTCGTCGCCGGAAGAAGCACCCCCGGAAGCATCAGCCTGATTATTGAAAGCAGGGTAAGCGTGAGCTCCACAGAGCCGCTTTTATGATCCCTGAAAGGGGTATCCGCGTGAGGGATAAAGGGGCCTATGCCGACCATCTGCGGATTCAGCTCCCTGATAAAAAGCAGATCATCCGCGAGGTTCCCTGAAGTCTGGTAAGGCGAGCCCACCATAAATCCGCAGCCGACCTGATATCCGATCTCCCTGAGCGCGTACAGGCACTCGATCCGGGTTTTGAGAGTCTGGGAGCCCGGATGAAGCCTTGAGAAATGCGCGCTGTCCGCGGTTTCGTGACGCAGCAGATAGCGGTCGGCTCCGCAGTCGAAGAACCGCCTGTAGCTGTCAAAGCTTTTTTCGCCGAGCGACAGGGTTATGGCGCAGTCGGGATAAGCTTTTCGGATCTTTGAGATTATCGCGCACAGGATATCGTCGGTAAAATAAGGGTCCTCGCCGCCCTGCAAAACGAAGG
>CACYDK010000007.1 GCA_902773155.1 uncultured Ruminococcus sp. | reverse complement strand
CATTTTATCTCTTGCTCTCTTTTTTTCGGCGGGCGTGCCGTTTTTTATTGTATTAAGCAGCTCCCGCTTCTTTTCCTCGCTGAGCACCTCAAGCCTAGAGGTATTTACGCCGCAGATTTCTACCTTGTTATACTGCAAAGAAAAACGCTCCTTTTGTCAATACTGTTATAAGTATTGGCTGAAAGGAGCCTTTGAATTCATTGTTCGTTAATACTCGTCCAGAAAATGATGCGTCACGCCGTCTTTTTTGTAGGCTATCACCGCGTCAACGCTCACATTGTGCATGCTGTTGAAGATGTTAGCCTCTATTTTCGGGTTTGTTTTCTTAAGCTCCTTAATGAGCTTTTTTGTTTCGAGCCTTTTTGAAGCCGAGTCGTCCTCGCTTTCGAGCTTTTCGGTAAATCTGCACGCGCACCTGAGAAAATGAAGCTCATTGAAGTCGCGCCACGCAATAATATCTTCCTCGCGCACATAATAAAGAGGTCTGATAAGCTCCATCCCATCATAGTTTGCGCTTTTGAGCTTGGGCATCATCGTTTGAACCTGACCTCCCCAGAGCATACTCATCAGGGTGGTCTCGATCACGTCGTCAAAATGATGTCCCAGGGCGATTTTGTTGCAACCTAATTCCTTCGCGTTTTTGTATAGATATCCTCGCCTCATCCTCGCGCAAATGTAGCAGGGATTTTTGTCCAGCTTGAATACCGAGTTGAAGATCTCAGTCTCAAATACAGTTATCGGCACATTCATCAGTTCGGCGTTTTTCTCGATATTCAGGCGGTTTTCGTGGTTGTAGCCCGGATCCATTACGAGGAAAACAAGCTCGAACGGGAATTTGTTATGCCTTTTCAGCTCCTGAAAAAGCTTTGCCATCAGCATTGAGTCCTTTCCGCCTGAAATGCACACGGCGATTTTATCGTAGGGCTCAACAAGCTTAAACTCTACGATCGCCTTTGTAAAGCGGTTAAAAAGCTTTTCCTTAAATCTTCGTTTTTTTGTGATCGAGAGCTCGATCTCCCGAGCTCTGTCGGCGGCATGTTCCATATTTCCTCCGTATTATATGCTGTACTGCTAATGTGAAAATCATATCATATAATTATTTTTCAGTCAATTGCTTTTAAACACTTGAATATATGTTCGATTTTTGATATAATAACGTTAAAAGACGAAAGGGGAGACGGAATATGAAGCGGCAGTATATCGCGATAGATTTAAAATCCTTCTACGCGTCCGTTGAATGCGTAGAGCGCGGGCTTGATCCGCTCAACACAAATCTCGTTGTCGCTGATCTCAGCCGAACCGAAAAGACTATATGTCTTGCGGTTTCCCCCTCGCTTAAGGAGTACGGGATCCCAGGCAGAGCACGGCTTTTCGAGGTCGTACAGCGCGTCCGCGAGGTAAACGCGCAACGCCTCAGCCTTTCTCGTAAGCGTGAATTTGTCGGCTCGTCCCATTTTGCCTCGTTTTTAAAGGATAATCCCGACGTTAAGCTTGATTATATCGTGGCAGAGCCGAGGATGTCTCATTATATGAGGGTCAGCTCGGAAATATACGCGATATATCTAAAATATATCGCTCCGGAGGATATCCACGTTTATTCCGTTGACGAGGTGTTCATCGACGCGACGGGGTATCTGAAAACCTACGGACTTACAGCCCATGAGCTCGCTGATAAGATGATTCGCGACGTTATGGCGCAGACCGGGATCACCGCCACAGCCGGAATAGGGACCAATCTCTACCTTTGCAAAATTGCCATGGATATTCAGGCGAAGCGTATAGTTGCGGACAAGGACGGCGTTCGAATCGCGGAGCTCGATGAACAATCTTATCGGGAAAACCTGTGGAACCACCGCCCAATCACCGATTTCTGGCGCATAGGCCGCGGTTATTCCGACAAGCTCGCCAGACACGGGATGCTCACTATGGGCGACGTGGCGAGAGTCTCGTTGCAGAACGAGGAGCTTTTGTACAGCCTTTTCGGAATAAACGCCGAGCTGCTTATTGACCACGCCTGGGGATATGAGAGCTGTACGATAGCCGATATAAAGTCCTACAGGCCACGCGTAAAATCGCTCAGCTCCGGTCAGGTTTTAAAGCGTCCCTATGAATACCCGGAGGCAAAACTTATTATCCGCGAAATGGCTGAGCTTTTGGCTCTTGATTTGGTGAGTAAAAGACTGCTCACAGACCAGATGGAGCTTACCGTTGGCTATGATATAAAAAATGTCGGCAAGAGCTTCAGCGGAGAAATAGCTTTAGACAGGTACGGGCGCAAAATTCCAAAGCAGGCTCACGGTTCTGAAAACATCGGCCGCTTTACTTCGTCCTCAGAGCTGATTGTGGACGCTGTTATCCGCCTGTTCGAGCGGTTAGCGGACAAGGAGCTTTTGGTGCGGCGGATGTATGTGGTTGCAAATCACACCGTGACCGAGGATGAGTTCAAGGCCTCGGGACAGTCGCGACAGCTCAGTCTGTTTACCGATTTCAGCAATAATAATTCCGAAGAAGAAAAAAGGTTCAGTAAGGAAAAAAGCATTCAGCACGCCGTGATCTCGCTCCAAAGGCGTTACGGGAAAAACGCCGTGCTTAAGGGTATGAACCTCAAGGACGGCGCGACCTCGATTGAGCGCAACAGCCAGATAGGCGGACATAAGGCATAGGAGGAAGTATGTTTCCATACGCGGATATTCTTAATCATAAATACCAAAAATCTTCGACGCGGCCGCATATGACAAATCACGACCGCGCGGCTCAGTTCGCGCCGTTCGCGGCTCTTACGGGCTACGGCGAGGCGATAAACGAAACCGCCCGGCTTACCGATTCTCGGCCGAGTTTGAGCGCGGAGGAGACAGACGAGCTCAACCGTATAGTTTCACTCATACTCGATCGGATCGATACCCGTCCTGAACTGGAAATAACCTATTTTTTGCCGGATGAGTATAAGGAGGGCGGAAGCCTCGAAAAATACCGGGGAAAAATCAGAAGGATCGACGAGGTTTTACGCCGTATGATTTTCTCCGACGGATTTTCGCTTTCTGTTGACGACATATACGGTATAACAATTCTTTCCTTGTGATATAAATGGTGTGAAATAAAAACTTCTCTTTTTTATCAGAATATTTTATTACTTAGTCTTGACGATTTAATTGTTTTGTGATATAATGCAGAGGTTGAATAAACAAATCCGGGTGTGGCGCAGTTTGGTAGCGCGCTTGAATGGGGTTCAAGAGGCCGCTGGTTCGACTCCAGTCACTCGGACCATAAAAATGAGGTATCCGTAGGGATACCTCATTTTTGTATTTTGAATAGCTGAAACGAAGCGGCCTCTTGAAGCCGAGCGACCGACGAAGTCGGGAAAAATGCTCCTGTGGAGCATTTTTAGCGAAGGAGCGTTTATGAAGCTTTATCCCACCCACACGCCGCAAAAAGCGAGGCCTAAGTTTTCTTATTCATCAACAAGGCCGCCTTCGACTCCAGTCACTCGGACCATCTGAAACTACCGATTTCTACTGAGGAAATCGGTGGTTTTCTTTTTGTATTGTTTTACTTAAAAAATCAAGAGGTCAACAAAGCATCAATATTCTGCAAGAATACATAAGCATTCACTTTAGGCGATACTGTAATCATTCGGCGATTTCTCCGCCGATATTGAAGGGTACGCTTATATGCGCGAGATACATCTGGATAAGCGTCGCGTCGCGTATGGAAAGCTTTTTGTCGCCATTGACATCTCCGGCGCGGGTAATTGTACCGTTATTGTCGGTTTTTATACCCGCAAGAACCTTTTGGATCAAAGTAACATCGCTTATGTCAAGTACACCGCTGCCGTCAGAGTCGCCGAGCAAATAAGAGCCGAGGAATTCATAAGAATAGTTGTTCTCTTGTGCAAATCTGTGGGAATATGAATCGGGATAACAATGAATCGTCACTTTGTCCCAATCAAACGCATTCGGTTGTATCAGTACAACGCTCTCGGGTATCTTCACATAAGCTAAAGCGGAACAATTTGTGAACGCATTGTTCGGAATCGCGAGCAACGAATCGGACAGCGTAATCATCTTTGCCCCTGTACCGCAAAACGAATAAGATTCAAGCATCACGGCGTTGGAAAGAAAATCCAAGTCTGTCAGTGAAGAACAGCCGTTGAAGCATCCGTATCCGAAATCAACGATCGTCTCGCTGAGCGTAAGGTCGCTGAGCGCGGAACAGCCGGAAAACATATTCGTCGGCATGCTTACAATATTCGAAAGCATTGTTACACTTTTTAAGGAAGTGCAGTTCGCAAAAGCTCTGTCGCCGAAGTTGACTGTGTTTTCGGGAATATATACCGCTTCAAGAGAAGTACAGTTCATGAAAGCGTATTCCTCAATTGTTGTATTCGTATTTGATAACACAATTTCGGTGATAGCTTTGTTTCCCGAAAAAGCATTCCTGTCAATAACCGTTACGGGATAATCCAAAAAGCTGTCCGGCAGAACAACCTTTCCGCCGTTGCCGCTGTAGCCGACAATTTTTGCTTCGTTCTTTGATTTATTAACTTCGAAACTGAAATCCCCCTCATGGATTACCAGCGCAAATGCGGATACGCAACTGCTTGTAATCACTAAGGAAACGATCAAGATAAAAGAAAATAGTTTAATTATTTGTTTCATCATATACTGCTCTCATTCAAAAGCAGGCGATAGCTTTTGCAGGCTATCGCCTGAGTTTTATAATCGATTTGAAACATAATCAAAAATCGTCGCTATCATCAATAACAATAGCATCATCTATAGGTGTTTCCGCGCCTGTGGGCGGCGATATACAAATAACGTCTCTGAGTTTTATTTTAACGACGTCTATTTCAGGTGAAATATACGATCTCTTCAATAAAACACCTCCTAGTTCCATGCAGACGCAGTATTCCTGACCACTTCTCCGTTATAATAAATCAGGCAGTTAGTACTAATACTCCAATTACCATTATATTTCAAGGCGGCGCAGTTCATCAGACAACTGTTACCGTTGGTGCCGGTGTTGTTGATATTGAGCGCAGAAGTCTTGAAAACAGTCGTAAACTGTACTCTGTTCATATTCGTAAGATTAATGGTCGAATCGCCCGAAGCAGGGGTATTTCCGTTAGAAACAACGGTGTAAATATATCCCTTAGTGGTTAGCGTCAGGTTCAGCGTGGTGCTGAGACTACCGTTTTCGTCGATTGCTCCGTCATAAGTATAGGCAGTCGAGAAAGCCTTACTTCCATTCTTTCTATCATAGGTTTCGATGATGGTTTTGAGCTGATCTTTATACTGCTCAAACAGCGCGTTGATTCTGACCGGCGTATAAACAGTCGGGTTATCTCTGATTTGCGTGCTGAGAGAAATATTCATAAAGGCCAGTTTTTGAACATCAGGGTCATATTTCTCAGCGCCGAAAACGCTTCCCAGAACATTAAGACGTGTTCTTGATACGCCGCTTTCGTCGACAAAGGTGTCGTTGGCATTCGCGGAGATCGAGATGCCCGGGGTAGTCGTGCCGGGCGCCGCGTATACCGCATAGAGCTTTGTGTGGTTTGTAACTCGATACCAGAAATCACGATCTACAGACGCTATCTGAGTTCCGTTCTGATCATATGCCCAATAAGCAAAGTCATAACCATCAATTGATTCTGCGGCATAATCCGACGGCAAGACGTTAGTGTATCTTGGCAGTCCGTAATTTTCAATAAAGCCGCCGTGATCCTCGTCTTCAACGCCGGTCGCTTCACCGAAACGCTGATTATAGTAGAAATGATCGTTCAGATGTTTAACATTATTATCATTGCTGATCGCGCTCGCGACATAAACAGTGCTTTCGCCTACCGTTTTCTCATTCAGATCATCCGTACTGTCTGCTCCGTAGATATCTACGTTATACTGCCTCGGATAGTTGTAACACCAAACAACGATCTTATTGACTTTCAGATAGTCGTTGGCTGTTGTGAAGCTTTCTTCCAGCGGATCGCCGTCCGAGTCATAATAATTGACCCACTTTTCATTTGCCGATTCCGGCTTGCCGCTGTAATCCTTATGAGTTTTCGGCTTGCCGAGATAGTCGGTATGATAGGTAGTATCATCATAGCTGACAGACTCGCCGTCTACGAAATAGCTTCTGCTTTTCATCGCCGAAGCTGCCGTGCTCTGTGATGTCCAAAGATCATAGTCGCACATTACGTTAGTAACTGACAGCGCGTTCTCGGAGAACTCCACAGCCTTTTCGCCGATCAATTCGGCAAAATTGATAGATTCAACATTGTTCGTTCCTTCGCTGTAAGTGATGAACTTTTTCGGGATCGAATCAACCGTAACGGAGTATACCGTTTCTCTATCTTTAATTCCCGAAGGAATACCGTTGATCTCGTAGCGGTCATAATACTTAAACTCTATCTCGAACGGTTTTGGGGTATTGACGATCTTAGCTGTTGTCGTTGAATTCGTTTCATCATAGGTCACAGTGCTGTTGTAGCCTATGATGCCTTCTTCCTCTACCGTGTAGCTGTAATAATGCGTGGTTCCGCCGTCGGTTGTATAAACTGGCAGACCCTTGATAGTTCTGGTCCAGGTTGCAGAGTCCTTGCGTCCGTGCTCGCTCTTGCTTATAGTAAACCATCCGTTTGTGGCGTCAACATCCGTAATCACGCTTGAGTCCTTATAAACTACGCCGTTTGCGCTGTTGTCAAGATGTTGCCAAATTCTGACGCGAATCTGATCGGGACGCGAATGATCCTTATCGTTATTGTCGTTCCAAACCT
>CACYDK010000006.1 GCA_902773155.1 uncultured Ruminococcus sp. | reverse complement strand
CTTGCCGAAGCTATTCATATTATCCTCATAGGTCGCTCCGTCTATATACTCGTCATAAGCCGAGAGCAGAAACTCCTTGTTTGGATCGCCGTCCAGATACGCGTCGAGCATTGCCGCCATTTCGGTTTCGCCGGCAGGCTGCGGATTAGCTCCCTGCGCACCTGACTGATAAGCTAAAAGTCCGTATATTGCGGCCTTATCGGAAATGCTGAGACCCTTTAGGTATTTTTTAGCCTCCGAGAGCTTCTGGCTTTTATTTTTCGCCTCGAATCTCATCCCGTTGAGCACGTTGATCTTCGGAGTCTTTTCCTGAGCGCGAATAACGGCGCTTTTGTTTGTGTGCTTGATTATATAGTCTGTAAGCTTCGAGGTGTAGGCTACGGGAGCTGTGAGCTCGATATTCGAGGAATCTCCCTTTGATTTTATTATTCCCGTGATCTTGAGCCGGAGAGATTTCTTCATCAGCGAGTCCCCTTCCATCGCGCTGTCGCCGATATAGGAGAAGGTTCCGTCGCCGTTGTCCTTAAATCTGTCGCAGGCCGCTACAAGATAGAGCTTATGACCGCAAATCTTTTTGTATGAGAATTTTTTCTCCTCAGGCTTTTCTCCGTCGCGGATCTTTTTGTCGATCTTCTTGTATTCCTTGCCGGTGATTATTCCAAGCTGATACAGCACGCCGGTGTCCACGGAGTTGTTTTTGTCGAGCACCAGCACGACCTCGTCGTACTTTTCAGGATAGCTTCCGTAGACGAGCTTGTAGTTGTCGGTCACGATTTTACTGACCGTGTTTCCGTCGCTTCCTCTCAAAAGCTCCGCAAAATTCTTCGCGTTTTCCGAGGAGCCGGTCGTCTCCATAAAGCTCGACATTCCTACGGTGCCCATGCTCGAGCGTGTGAATTTTCCGTTCGTTTTAGTCAGTTCGTCGATATCCGCGTCGCTGTTTACGAGCTTGCCGTCCTTGTCGTATGAATATACGTTGAAATTGACCTTGTAATTGTAGACGATGCCGTTTTCTCCAACGTATTTGTTGATCTCGCTTTTCGGATCGTCGAGGTATTCTTTAAAGGATGTAAGGTCGTTTTCCGTAAGAGTTCTCGACAGCGCCCCGGAGGAACGCATAGACTCGCTGTCGGCGTAGACGCCCTTGCGGTTCGTCTTTTCAACGTTGACCTCCTCGCCGATCATCTCGCTTTGCATACCGAAAATCTCGGACATATCGAGGGTTTCCGCGCTAATCGTAATGGGGTAGGAGGTCATGGTCTCCTTCTGGATGTCGGTGATGTATTGATTGACCCCGGTTGAAAGCGCCAGAATAAGCGCGATCCCGATTATTCCGATTGAACCGGCGAACGAGGTTAGGATGGTACGGCCTTTTTTGGTTCTAAGGTTGTTGAACGAGAGCGAAAGCGAAGTTAAAAACGACATCTTCGCTTTTTTGCGCTTTACAGCGGACTGAGCTTGATCAACCTCCTCGGGCTCGTACGGGTTAGAATCGTCCGTGATTTTTCCGTCGCGCAGGCGTACAATCCTTGTAGAGTAATTTTCGGCGAGCTCCGGATTGTGAGTTACCATAACCACAAGCCGCTTGTCGGCGACTTTTTTCAGCAGCTCCATTATCGTTACGCTGGTCTCGCTGTCGAGCGCTCCCGTCGGCTCGTCTGCCAAAAGGATATCGGGATTGTTAACGAGAGCCCGCGCGATCGCGACTCTCTGCATTTGACCGCCCGACATTTGATTAGGCCTTTTGTGAATCTGATCTCCGAGCCCGACCTCTTCGAGCGCCTGACGGGCTCTTTTTCTGCGTTCGCGACGCGATATCCCGCTTATCGTGAGAGCAAGCTCGACGTTTGACAGTATCGACTGATGGGGAATGAGGTTGTAGCTCTGGAAAACGAAGCCTATAGTGTGATTGCGGTAGGAATCCCAGTCGCGGTCGCGGTATTTCTTGGTGGAAACGCCGTTTATTATGAGGTCTCCGCTGTCGTATCTGTCAAGACCGCCTATTATATTCAGAAGCGTTGTTTTTCCCGAGCCGCTCGGGCCGAGCACCGCAACGAATTCGTTGTTCCTGAGATTAAGGCTTATCCCGTCTAGAGCCTTCTGCACAAGCTCGCCTGTTTTATATTTTTTTGATATGCTTTTTATCTGAAGCAACGGCGTCAACTCCTTATTATGAGTGTTGTATAAATATTATAATCTAAATCGGTAAATGTCAATATCCCGCGGCGATTTTATTGTCAATATCCTGCGGCGATTTTTATGACGTTGATATTATTGCAATAATGTGATATAATTAATCAGTTTTATAGGAATAAATATTTTTACAGAATCCATTGACGTCTGACGTCCTGAGCGCCGGATGTTACTAATAAAAGCATAAGAATGAAACGGAGAGATTTTTTTGGCAAAGGTCGTGCCGCTGTTTTCGGGCAGTAAGGGTAACAGTTACTACATAGGCTCCTCCGGAGAGGGAGTGCTCATCGACGCCGGCAGAAGCTGCAAGCAGCTTACCGAGGCTCTGGAGCAAAACAGCATAGATATAAAGAGAATCGGCGCTATTTTTATAACCCATGAGCACATCGACCATTGTCAGGCTTTGAAGGTGTTCGCTAAACGGTATGGGCTCCGGGTCTACGCGAGCCTCGGCACCCTGGACGCGCTTTATGAAAAGTGCTGTTTAACGCCTGATATTCGCTCTGAGGTGATAACCGAGGCTGTGGATGTCGGCGATATGAGGATAATACGCTGCAACACCTCGCACGACGCACGGGAAAGCTGCTGCTATCAGGTATGTACCTCCGACGGCCGAAAAGCCACGATCGCGACCGACCTCGGAGTAATGACAGACGGAGTGCGCGAGCTTCTGAAAACCAGCGATTTCGCCGTAGTTGAGTCGAACCATGACATAGATATGCTCAAGCGTGGCTTTTATCCGCCCATGACGAAGGCGCGTATTCTATCCGACCGCGGCCATCTCTCGAACGACGCGTGTTCCTTAGAGCTCGCCGAATTCATCAGATGCGGAAACTGCAGACTTATGCTCGGACATATTTCCGAGAACAACAACATCCCCGAGCTTGCGCTAAACACCTCGCTTAACGCTCTTGAGGCCGTAGGAATGAAGCGCAATCTTGATTTTACTCTCGACGCGGCTCCGTCCTTTACCGACGGGACCTCGGTCGTATTCTGAGGCGGATATGCTGACTGTCAATATTATTTGTATAGGAAAAATAAAGGAAAAATACTGGACGGACGCCATCTCGGAGTACGCGAAAAGGCTCCGCGCGTTCTGTAAATTCAACGTTATCGAGCTCGATGAGGAGAAGTTTTCCGGCACCCCTAATCCTTCTCAAATCGAGGGCATACTCGCGGCCGAGGGTAAGAGGATCCTCTCTAAAATCTCCGGCGGAGACTATGTTTTCGCTATGTGCATAGAGGGCAGGCAGCTCTCCTCGGAGGAGCTTGCCGAAAGACTCTCCGACCTTGCGCTCACGGGTAGGAGCACAGTCGATTTCATAATCGGCGGAAGCCACGGCCTGAGCCCAGAGGTCAAAAACAGAGCTGACTTTAAGCTTTCGATGAGCCGTATGACCTTTCCGCACCAGATGGCCAGAGTCGTACTGAGCGAACAAATTTACCGTGCCTTTGAAATAAACTCAAACGGCAAATATCATAAATAAGGAAAAAAGATCATGGCACTTGACGGAATGATGCTTCACCACGTGATAAACGAGCTCAAGACTACGGCTTTGGGCGCGCGTGTGTATCAGATCTACCAGCCCAACAAGGACGAAATAATATTTATGCTGAGAACTCAGCAGGGAAACAAACGGCTCTTGATTTCAACAAGGGCTAATTCTCCGCGCGTTCATTTTACCGAATACAGCGTAGAAAATCCTAAAACGCCTCCTATGCTCTGTATGCTTATGCGCAAACGTCTCGGCGGAGGAAAGCTCACCGATATTCGGCAGACCGGTCTCGACCGCGTTATGAGTATGGATTTCGACTGCGTAAACGAGCTTGGCGACAAGGTGGTAATAACCGTGGTCGTTGAGATCATGGGCAAGTACAGCAACGTGATTCTTGTAGACGAAAACGGTGTGATCATCGACGCCCTTAAGCGTGTGGACCTCACGATGTCGTCTCAGAGGCTTGTGCTCCCGAATATAAAATATCAGTATCCGCCCAGGCAGGATAAGCTCAATATTCTTCTGACTCCGGCCGAAAAGACAGTTGAGCGGCTAGAGAGCTTCCCGGGGGAAAAGGCGCTCAATAAGGCGATACTCGGCTCTGTTGAGGGTATTTCTCCGCTTATTTGCCGTGAGCTTGAATACCGCGCGCTCGGGGGCAGAGCCGGAACAAACAGGGATATGAGCGAGGCCGAGAGGCTGAATCTCATAAACGAGCTCAAAAAGCTTTCCGACGAGGTCTTGACCTCGGCAGGGACTCCGCTTATGCTCTATCGAAACGGCGACGTTCGCCCGTTCGAAACGAGCTTCACCGAGATATCCCAGTACGGCACGGCGGCTTCCTCAAAACGTCTCGAGTCTTTCTCCGAGCTTCTGGATAAATATTACATCGAGCGCGACAGCGCCGACAGAATGAGAGTAAAGGCCGCTGATTTGTCGCGCGTGCTCACAAATCTTGTCCACAGAACCACGAATAAGATCAACATCCAGCGGCGCGAGCTCGAACAGTGCGCCGACCGCGAACAGCTCCGTATCCGCGGAGACCTAATCCAGGCGAATCTTTACCGCATCGAAAAGGGCTCTGAGAGCGTGAAGGTTGAGAATTATTACGATGAAAACTGTACCGAGATCGAGATAAAGCTCAATCCTGCCCTGACCCCGGCTCAAAATGCGCAGAAGTACTACAAGGATTACAACAAGGCGAAGAACGCCGCTAAAATACTAGCCGTTCAGATAGAAAAGGCCGAGCAGGAGCTGATCTATTTTGATTCGCTTAAGGACGAGCTTTCTCGCGTTACGAGCGAAAAGGAGCTTTCGCAGATAAGGCTTGAATTCGAGGAGCAGGGGTATATAAAGCGTCCGCGCTCCGCCAATAAAAAAACCGCAAAGCTCGCGCCCTTGGAGTACATAACCTCGGACGGCTTAAGGGTGCTCGTAGGACGAAACAACCGTCAAAACGATGAGCTTACCCTAAAAACCGCCAACAACCGCGATCTTTGGTTCCATACAAAGGATATCCCGGGCTCGCATACGATACTGGTTACAGAGGGGAGCGAGGCTCCTGATTCTTCAATACTTGAGGCCGCCCGTATCGCCGCATATCACAGCAAGGCCAAGGACAGCACCAACGTTCCGGTGGATTTTACACTGGTCAAACACGTCTCAAAGCCCAACGGCTCTAAGCCCGGAATGGTAATCTTTACCAATAACCGCACGCTTTACGTCGACCCGTCGCTTCCGAACGGCGAATAAATGACCGTTTAATCGAATATTTTTGGATTTATCTGTTGACAAATTACCACGCTTTTTGTATAATAACAAATAGCGTTTTAATGTGCGTTTTACTGTTTGGAGGTGCGTTATGCTTCTTCAATTAAAGGATGTCTTTTTAGGCGACGGAGAGCGGCTCGAGGTTAGCTATTCCTTGCCGATGAGTGACATTGACATAAGGGGCGATTATCCATTCAAGTCGCCCGTCAGCGTTACTGCCTCGGCGGTTAACCGAGCAGGGCTCGTGGAGCTTAAGGTGAAGGCGGTTTTTGATTATACCACCCGCTGTGACCGGTGCTTTGATGAAATCGTAAAGCATATGGACTATACCTTTACCCACGGACTCGCTTCCTCACTGATAGACGAGGAAAACGACGATTATATCGAAACGCCCGATTTCACCCTCGAACTCGACGAGGTGGTTATCTCCGATATCCTACTTAATCTGCCCGGAAAGATCCTGTGCAGAGAGGATTGCAGGGGGCTTTGCCCCGAATGCGGAGCTAATCTCAACAGCGAGCCCTGCTCCTGCGGAAAGCACGCTGTAGACTCGAGACTAGAGGTTCTTAAACAGCTTTTAAAAGACAGTTAACATAACAAGGAGGAATTATAATGGCAGTACCTACCGGAAAAACATCACATAAGAGAAAGAGCACAAGACGTTCGGCAGCTTATACGATCAAGGCTCCTGCTCTTACAACATGCCCCAACTGCGGCGCTTTAACAGCTCCCCATAAGGCTTGCACAACCTGCGGCCAGTACAGAGGCAGACAGGTTGTAGTTAAGGACGACGCTACAGCATCAAAGTAAAAAACAGGTTGGGCGGCAATTTCTGCCGCCCGTTTGTTTTATCTATTCATTAAGGAGCGGAGAAAATGGCTGTAAAAATAAAAGAAGTCGAAAAAAAAAGCTCCGCTTACAAAAAGGGAGCCAGAAGCGGCGATATCCTTATTTCAATAAACGGGAACGAGATCGTAGACGTGCTCGACTACCGCTTCTATCAGGTTAACAGCAAGCTCGAGATAGAGCTTGAAAAACCCGACGGAAAAATAAAAAAGCTAAAGATCAAAAAGCAGGAGTACGAGGAGCTTGGGCTTGAGTTCGAGACATATCTTATGGACGAACAGCACTCCTGCCGCAACAAATGCATTTTCTGCTTTATCGACCAGCTCCCGAAGGGGATGAGGGAGACTCTGTATTTTAAGGATGACGACAGCCGCCTGTCATTTCTGTTCGGAAACTACATCACTCTGACAAACCTCACCGAGCACGAGATCGACCGCATAATAAAAATGCACATCAGCCCCATAAACGTCAGCGTTCATACTACGAACCCGGAGCTTAGGTGCAAGATGATGAACAACCGCTTCGCCGGTCAGTCGCTTGACGCGCTGAGACGCTTTGCCGAGGCTGGGCTCAGCATCAACTGCCAGATAGTCGCATGTCCCGGCATCAACGACGGCGACGAGCTGAGGCGTTCTCTCGACGATCTTGAGAAGATGAACGTCGAGTGTATAGCGGTCGTGCCCGTAGGACTCACGGGACACCGCGAAGGGCTCTATCCGCTCACTCCCTATAACCGCGAAACAGCGGCGTCTACCCTCGCTATTCTCGAGGAGTACGGCGACAGATTTAAGGAAAAATACGGCCGGCGCATAGTTTTTGCCGCCGACGAATTCTATATAAAGGCCGGAAAGCCGATCCCGGCTCCCGATTTCTACGAGGGATATCCGGCTCTCGAAAACGGCGTAGGATTGATTTCGCTCCAGCGCGAGGAGGTTGAATACGCCCTCGAGGAGCTCAGCT
>CACYDK010000005.1 GCA_902773155.1 uncultured Ruminococcus sp. | reverse complement strand
CCCCGTGCGATTGTGTTCGATTGTATCCGTTCGTATACAACGGACTACAACCGCACACTTCGTTTTTGCTTATATTTTCGCACATTCTCAGGGTGGAGGGCAATACGGTGGTTTATTTGACGCTTACGATTTATTATTCACTGAAGAACCGATTAGTTCGGTTTGTCGAACGCGAAATATAGACCGCGGTGGCTGTTTTGACGCCAATTTATTAACCCCTTACTGATAAATTGACAGTTGCTAAAACCCCTCAAAGCCGCATTGTAAGTGGCTTTGAGGTTTTTTTAGCTAATTTTATACCCCTCACGAATTCTCAGTTAAATTCTGATTCGGTTCGTCATTATGTACAGGCTCATTTGGGATTTTCTCACTGAAATCTATTAGTTTTATACAAAATCTCACGGCTGCTATCAACGGTATCTGTGGTGGGTCGCCCTCGCGGATTCTCAGTGTTCGCCTGATTTCCTTGGGGATAACGACACGTCCGAGGTCGTCGATCCGCCTTACAATTCCTGTTGCTTTCATATCTTAAATCTCCCTTATCTATCAGAATTTGTATTTTAATCTGCCTCATTATCTTTTGCAAAAATAGGTAGAAAATACAATTTACAGAATGGAAGATTTTGTTTGTCACAAATACGCGCCTCTTATTTGAATGTATTTGGTTGATTATTTAATAAATTATGCTATAATTAAACAGCAACTTTGTATTTAAGGAAATTAATAACTATGCCTAATCTATCCAATATCATGATATATGGTCTATATACTTGCCGCTTATTAAGCTCGGTACTGAATGGTACTGAGCCTATGCCCGAAGGAAGGACTCTTGAGGGGATTTTATTTAGGAACACGAATTAAAGCCGTCAGCGATGTTTCATCCGCACCGTTATATATTTCGGCGTTGGCAACGACAAAATGAACAGTCGCGACAATTTGGGATTTATTTATAATTATCGTGCGAAATCTGAATCGTTTTCAATACGGTGACGTGTTTGACGGTTCGAAAATGGGGCTCAATATGTATCATAAGGAAGAGGAAGAGCAGATGTTTAAGAGCAAGCTGAATGATTTGGATGTGAAAGATGATAATTTATCCATTCTTCCTTCATCCGATTTTTTTGAAAATCTCTAAAACCTCTAACGAAAAGCCAAAGAAGGATTAAAATGAACAGTATAGAAGCTGAATTATTTGACGAATACAAATATGTGGATAAAATCTGCCGAGAGATGTATAACGCGGAAAAGGGCGTTAACATATACATAGAACAGATGGAAGCGGCTCCCATGTCAATGCAATATCGAGTCGCTGGCTGGTATGATGATTACAAGCAACTCAAGCACATTCGCTGGGTTAGAAATCAGATTGCTCACTCTACGGGTTATGTTGAGTGTGCTCAAGCTGATGTTGTTTGGTTACGGAACTTTCATGACCGTTTGCTTAATCGTACTGACCCGCTGGCCATGGTAGAGCAGATTAAACGCGAAGCGCAAGCTGCCAATGTTAAACCAAATTCTAATAAAACTATCCCGACGGTTACTCCGACAGTTCATACTAACAATACCAAGCAAAAGAGTAGAGCCTTACCTGTTGCAATAGCGATTGCGTGCGTAGCGGCTATTGCGGCGCTGATTGTTTTGTTATTTTTATTTATGAATAAATAGAAGTATATAACGAAAAAAGAGCTTGTGATTATGCATACCAAATTATGGAAATATAAAGAATCATTCATATATAACAGAGCGTTTTGAACACCGGGATCCGCAGCGATCCGCGGAAAATCTATTGAGTCGGAGGCGTAGGAGAATGATACTGTACATTAACGCATGCGTCCGTAAAGATTCGCGCACAAAAAAGCTGGCGGATCATCTGCTGTCCGAAGCGACCGAGCAGATCGAAGAAGTTCGCTTGCAGGATATTGTTTTTCCGAATGTTGACGAGGATTATTTACTAAAGCGCGATAAGCTTTTATTATCGGGCGCTTTTGATGATCCGATGTTTTCCCTTGCGCGGCAGTTCGCGAGAGCCGATACCGTAGTTATCGCGGCTCCGTTCTGGGATTTATCCTTCCCCGCGGCGCTTAAACAGTATTTTGAGCAAATAAATGTTGCGGGGATAACCTTCCGCTACTCGGAGGAAGGCGTTCCCGTCGGCCTGTGCAAGGCTTCAAAGCTGTATTATATTACCACCGCGGGAGGATACTTTTTCCCCGAGGAATATGGTTTCGGATACGTTAAAGCTTTAGCCCAGTCATTTTACGGTATTATGGATGTTGAGCTGATAAAGGCTGTCGGACTTGATATCGTCGGCGCCGACGAGAAGAGAATAATACAGGATTGTATAAACGATATCACTCCGCTTTGATGATCCGGCGAATTAAACATTCTGACAAACAAGAAGAGGCTGTCGCACAAGCTACGACAGCCTCTTGAATTATTTTGATAAGAATTATTGCGCTCTATAATGAAAGGATTTTGGAGCGTTCTGTTTTTATATTTTCCGCTGGATCAAATAACTTTTATTACAACCGTCTTTGTTATCCTTGCGGACTTGTAGTTGGAATTGCCCTTGGCGGTGATCCTTACCTTTACCTTATAGGTCGCCTTCTTCAAGCCCTTGGCGACAGTTATCTTACCTGTCTTTGCGTTTACGGCGATCTTCTTTATGCCGGAGAGCTTTGTATAGGTGAGCTTGCCCTTGTTCTTTTTGACTGTCAAGGGCTTTATGACCGCCTTAGCCTTTTTGAGAGCCTTATATTTTACTTTCTTGGCAGCTACCTTTACGGTTATCGGGTTTGCGGCTTTTTTGATCGTGAAGGTTTTGGTTATCGAGCCTGTAAAATCGCCCTTGCCCGTGATTACAACAGTCGCCTTGCCCGCGTTTATGTTGTTTTTGTACTCTACAGTATAGTCGTTCGCTGAAAGGCCGTCGACGCTGACCTTGGGCTCTACAGCCTTGCCCGTATAGATGAAGCTTTCCGGGCTGAGCTTTGCGTTAAGGGCGCTGATGTCCTTATTATCCTTCTCATAAGTGAGCCCGAAGCCTCTCTTATAGAGCACCTTGTCGGTAAAGCCGTTCTCAACGTCAAACTCGGGAATATCGATCGGAAGCTTTGCAGTGGGCGGGTTATCGGCGCTGAACATCATATACATAGCGATGGTCATATTTACGCCGTACTTGCGCATTTCCTTGGTTTTGTCGCCGGGATCCTCGGGCATAGACTGCGGATTATATGCGAGCATAATGGCGTCGGCTTTTTGATAGCGCGCAACGTCGTAGGGCAGGTTTACTGACATCACGATAAACTTGCCGCCCTTTGAGTGGATATCGTCAGCGATCGTATCCGCCATTTTTGCGATATCGCCCTTCAGGGCACCCTCGCTGTAGTTTTCGGACATAAAGACTATCGTATCAGCGCCCTCGAGCTTCGGCATAACCTCGTCTGTGGTTTTCTTATAATAGGAATGCGCCTCAAACTCAACTCCCTCGGGGAATTTTCCGTCAGCCTTAAGCTTCCTTACGGCGTACTCCATCGGTATCGTCTCATCGTCGTAGGGCGTGATCACTACTACCTTCTTGTTATCGGAGGTAAGAGGAAGAGTTTTGTCGTCGTTCTTGACAAGAGTGATACACTTCTCCGTGAGCTGCCACTCCTTCTCGTGATTCTCCTTGGTTCCTACGTGGTTGATAGCGTACTCAACGCGTCCCTCGATATCCGTGCCGTCGTAGGCATTGAGCAAGCCTCTGGTCTCCTTGAGTTCAAGGATTCTGAGCACAGCGGCGTTGACGCAATCCAAAGAAATCTCGCCCTTATCGACTTTTTCCGCAAGGGTTGAGATATAGCTGTCCATAGAAGCGATGGCTTCCTTTGAGGACGTATCTACGGGAATGAGCAGGATATCAACACCGGCTTCGATAGCGAGCTTAGCGGCGTCGAACTTGTCAAAATGCTCTGCTATGGCGTCCATATTCATAGCGTCGGTAACGACAACTCCCTTATAGCCCATATCGCCTCTGAGGATATCTGTGACAATGGTCTTTGAGAGCGTTGCAGGGAGATAAACATCCTCGCCTGTCAGCTTTGACTTATATGTATTCTTTTCGATCTGCGGATACTGGATATGAGCGGTCATTATCATCTGTGAGCCCGCATCGATACAGGCTTTGAAGGGTACCAGTTCGTTTTCCTTGAGCTCTTCATAGCTCTTGTTTATGAGCGGGAGACCTGTGTGGCTGTCTGTGTCGGTATCGCCGTGACCGGGGAAGTGCTTGAGCGTTGATATAACGCCCGTCTCGTTTAGCGCCTGTACAAAGGCCGCGCCGTGCTTTGCGACCATCTGCGGATCATCGGAGAACGAGCGCACGCCTATGATCTGGTTCGACGGATTGTTATTGATATCAACATCGGGAGCAAAATCGGCGTTGATTCCAAGCGCCATAAGCTCGTTACCGATAATAGTTGCCGAATCCTTTGTGACGGTCAAATCGTCGGCGGCTCCGAGAGCCATATTACCGGGCGTGATCGTGCCCTGGAGCAGACGTGTAATGCTGCCGCCCTCCTGGTCGATCGAGATAATGAGCTGAGGACGATCATCGACCTGAGCGTTCGCCTTCTGCATAGCGTCCGCAAGCCTTGTCGCGGCGGAGTTCTCTGCAGTGTTTTGCGCAAAGAAGATAACGCCCGCGTAAGGATGCTTTTTGATTGATGCCGCGACGTCGTCGTTGATCTCGGTAAGACCGTTTTTGTTGCCCTCTGCATCAGTCCAGTAACGGAACTCGGGCATTAACATCTGGCTGATCTTGTCCTCGGTAGACATTTTGGACAGGATGTCTTTTGCTTTGTTGTTTTCTGCGGCGCAAACCGGCATAACGGTGATCACCGCCGCAAATAAAGCAAGGGTAAGGATGATAGCTAAAGCTTTTTTCATATTGTTTTCCATAGCCTTTCTGCCCACAAATTAAATGAAGTTATTTACAACCTTACCGTGGGCGGATAAGGCGTAAATAGAAATTCAGTTATCGTGCGTTTGTTTTATTGATTGGCAGGAAAATGACAAATAGTATATTATAATCTATTCTATTTGAATTATTGCCATTATTTTTCGTAAAATAGTTTTGCGGTCAGTTTTTGGTACAGTCTTTGACCCATTTGATGAAGTTATGGGTACCGTCGCCTGTGCGTTCGGCTTCCGTGTGATCCTGCGCCCAAACAGTTTCGAAGTCGACGCTCTTTACGGCGTCGCAGTTTCCGAGCGCGAGGGCTAGGTTCACCTCGGTAGTTACCGCCGTGTGGCGCTGCTCGATACCCGAGCGGATCCGCCAGTATTTCGCGATATCGGTCGTGCCGTAGCCTTCGCGGCCTTCCATAAGAAAATAGAGCGGCGCGTACATCTTGACGCGTTGTTCGACGTTGTTGCCGAGCTTATCGGTCTTTTTAAGATCGGCTCTATAGTCCGCCGCATAGCTGACCTTGAGCTCGGTCAGAATATCGGTGAGTATCCTGTCGAAATGGGCGCCTTCACCGTCGCCGAAGCCGAACAGCTTGTTGTCGATCTCGGGGTTGTCAAAGGCGAAAAGCCTTTCCGAGGCCGGTTTGCAGGTCTTGACAAAATCGGCCACGCTCGTGATTTTGGCTGTGTTTGTTTTTTCGTCGTATGCGACCCACTTGCGGTCTGAGTTGAGCTCGTCGATATAATCCCGGGCGGTGCCGTTGAAAAACTCTGTGTCGGAGAGATAGTGGTTGAGCGACTCCTCGATCAAGCTAAGCAGGTGATCGTAGTAGGAGCCGGCCTGATAAATGCCCTCCTTGGATTCGGTCAGCGTCAGCGCGTTGCCGTTTTCGTCGACAAAGCCCGCGCTGTTGACATATTCGGCGTAAGCCTCGGCGAGCTTATCCGAAATCGCATTTTCCTTCTTGGAACGTCCCGAGCGCGAGCAACCCATCATCCACTCGTATCCGGCGTTGGCCGTGTCGAGGTCGGTAACGGGACACCAGCCCATCGAGCCCTCTACAGCGTCGGAGGCTCCGCTGACCGCGCCGATTTTTTTAAGGTACGGTTCGTAGAGATCGCTGTTGCCGGACGCGCCCATAAGCGCCGACTGCGCCGCGCCCGCGCTGGTTCCGAACATAAATATTTTTTCGGCGTCTCCGGCGATCACATCGTCCGTGTAGCGGATGTAACGCACGGCGGCCTTGAGGTCGGTAACTCCGAGGGGCGCGCCCTCATAGCCTCCGCGGCAACCGGCGTGGATATATACGAAGCCCGCTGAGGTATAAGGAGCTATATATTCAAAATAGCCTTTGTAATTGTCGAGCATTTCCTCTGTCAGCGCCTTGTCGGAGGAATAGCCGGGCGTGTTGACCGGGATCACGATAGGAGCTGTTGAGGCGGTATAGCCGTTGATTTTTTTTTTTTTT
>CACYDK010000004.1 GCA_902773155.1 uncultured Ruminococcus sp. | reverse complement strand
TGAAGCCATGCCAACAGCTATACCTGTATTGGAGTTTATGAGTACCGAAGGAAAAGTAGCCGGAAGCAGCGACGGCTCCTTCATAGTGTTGTCGTAGTTGTCGACAAAATCTACGGTATCCTTGTCTATATCCTTGAACAGCTCGCCGCAGAGCCTATCAAGCTTTGCCTCGGTATATCTTGAAGCAGCCCATGCCATATCGCGGCTGTAAAATTTTCCGAAATTGCCCTTTGAATCGATATATGGATGAAGCAGAGCCTCGTAACCTCTGGAAAGGCGCACCATAGTATCGTATATAGCGGCGTCTCCGTGCGGGTTGAGTTTCATTGTAGCTCCGACAATATTTGCGGATTTTGTACGGGCTCCGGTCAAAAGCCCCATCTTGTACATAGTATAAAGGAGCTTTCTATGAGAAGGCTTAAAGCCGTCGATCTCGGGAATAGCGCGTGAAAGGATGAGGCTCATAGCGTAGGGCATAAAGTTTTCCTGGATAGAGCTTACTATATGCTGTTCAACAACCTCCCCCGCTCCTCTGATAACTCCGTTTACAGAGCTTCCTTCAGATTTGGGAGTTTTCTTTTTCTTAGCCAAAAAATCCCCTCCTTAGCTTACATCCAGCTGGTCGATATAATCGGATCCGTGATCTACGATAAACTCTTTTCTACCCTGGAGATTATCTCCCAGGAGCGTATCGAAGATAGCGGCTGTCTGCTCGGCCGAATCCGGCATAACCTTTATCAGACGGCGGGTTGCAGGATTCATTGTTGTAAAGCTCATCATCTCGGGTTCGTTTTCGCCGAGTCCCTTACTGCGCTGGATCGTGAATTTCTTTTCACCGATTTCCTTGAGATAAGCGTCCTTTTCAACCTCGTCGTAAGCAAAATACACCTTATCCTTGGTATTGATCTCATATAACGGAGATTCGGCGATAAACACCTTACCCTCTTTAATGAGGGTCGGAGCGAGACGATAGATCATTGTCAACAAAAGGGTTCGGATATGGAAACCGTCGACGTCGGCGTCAGTACAGATTATGACCTTGTTCCATCTCAGATTATTGAGGTCAAAGGTGGACAGATTTTTGTTCGCCTTTGCCTTCACCTCAACGCCGCAGCCTAAAACCTTGAGAAGATCAGTGATGATATCGCTCTTAAAAATCTTTTCGTAATCCGCCTTTAGGCAGTTTAATATCTTTCCTCTTATCGGAATGATAGCCTGAAAGTCAGGGTCTCTCGCCTGTTTACAGGCTCCGAGCGCGGAATCTCCCTCAACTATGAACACCTCGCGCTCGTTAACGTTCTTGCTTCTGCAGTCGACAAACTTAGCTACCCGGTTAGTTATATCGATATTTCCGGTGAGGTTTTTCTTTATATTTAGTCTGGTTTTCTCAGCGCTTTCCCGACTTCGCTTATTAATCAGCACCTGAGCGGCGATTCGCTCGGCCTCCAGGGGATTTTCGATGAAATAAATTTCAAGGCTGTGTCTAAGAAATTCGGTCATCGCCTCCTGGATTCCTTTGTTGGTGATTGCCTTCTTGGTCTGGTTTTCGTAAGAGGTTTCGCTTGAGAAGGATGAAATGCAGATCACAAGGCAGTCCTCTACGTCTGAGAAATTGATCTTTCCCTCGGATTTATTATATTTATTATTCTTCTTTAAGTATGAGTCTATCATATAAACGAATGCGTTTTTAACGGCCTTTTCCGGAGCTCCGCCGTATTCGAGCCAACTGGAATTATGATAGTACTCAGTCTGAGCGATTTTGTTGGAAAACGCGCAGGAAACGCAGATCTTACACTTGTACTCATCCTTATCAGCACGGTCTCTGACCTTTCGCTCGGTTTCCCAATACTGAACCGTTGATAAACCTTCCTCGCCGACGAGTTCTTTTACGTGATCCTCGATACCGTTTGTGTAATTGAATATAGTTACGTCGTAGCTACGGCCGTTTTGATTGCGGAAAACAAACTCAACGCCGGCGTTAACAATAGCCTGACGCTTCATAATATCAAGAAAATAATCCGCGCTTACATCTATATCGGTGAACACCTGGATATCGGGCTTCCAGTGGATTTTTGTGCCGGTATCTCTTCCCTTATACTCATCCTTTTTTAGCCCGCCGATGTTTTCGCCGTGCTCAAAATGGAGAGAGTATTTATATCCGTCGCGCTTGATCTCGACGTCCATATACTCCGAGGCGTACTGCGTTGAACAAAGTCCGAGACCGTTAAGGCCGAGAGAAAACTCGTAGTTTTCGCCGCTGTTATTGTTATACTTTCCGCCTGCGTACATCTCGCAGAATAAAAGCTCCCAGTTCATACGGTTTTCGTTCTTGTTGAAGCCTACCGGGATTCCGCGTCCGTGATCCTCGATTTCATATGAGCCGTCCGAATAACGCGTTACCTGAATCTGCTTTCCAAAGCCCTCACGAGCCTCGTCTATTGAGTTTGAGAGGATTTCAAAAACCGAATGCTGACAGCCTTCTATTCCGTCGGAGCCAAATATTACCGCCGGCCTCTTTCGAACTCGGTCGGCGCCGCTTAAGGACGAAATACTGTCGTCGTTATACACGTTAACCTTCTTCTTTGCCACTATTTTTCACCTCTAAGTTTTCTTATCTTATCCCGCAGATAAGCCGCATGCTCAAACTCGAGCAGCTTCGCGGCTGCGCGCATTTCTCTAGAAAGGCTCTTGATAAGTTCTTCTCTCTGAGCTCGCGACATCTGTCGCATATTTTTGAATTCGTCATCCTTATGAGTTGATATTTCAATTATATCGCTGACTTTCTTTTTGATTGTTTTGGGAGTTATATTATGTTCGGCATTATACTTCTGCTGAATCTCGCGACGGCGGTTAGTTTCAACAATCGCGTTCTTCATAGAGTCAGTCACGCAATCGGCGTACATAATAACATAGCCCTCGCTGTTTCTGGCAGCTCGTCCTATGGTCTGGATAAGGCTTCTCTCACTTCTGAGAAAGCCCTCCTTATCGGCGTCAAGGATAGCGACAAGGCTCACCTCGGGGATATCGAGTCCTTCGCGGAGCAGGTTTATTCCAACGAGGACGTCAAATTCTCCCAATCGTAAATCTCTGATTATCTCCATACGCTCTACTGTATCGATATCGTGGTGCATATAGCGCACTCTGATTCCCATATCGAGCAGGTAATTAGTCAGATCCTCAGCCATTCTCTTTGTAAGAGTAGTAATAAGCGTGCGCTCGCCCTTGGAAACCCTTGTATTTATCTCGGATATCAAATCGTCGAGCTGTCCCTCTGTTGGCCTTACGGAAATCTCAGGATCCAAAAGGCCAGTCGGTCTTATTATTTGTTCAGCTATTACCGAGCTCTTTTCTTTTTCAAAATCGCCGGGAGTCGCCGAAACAAAACAGACCTGATTTATTTTATCATAGAATTCGTCAAAATTCAGCGGACGATTGTCGAAAGCCGAAGGAAGTCTGAACCCGTAATCGACAAGGCTTTTCTTTCTGGCGTGATCTCCGGCGTACATTCCTCTAACCTGAGGCAAAGTAACGTGAGATTCGTCGACAAAAAGCAGAAAGTCATCGGGAAAATAGTTAAGCAGAGTGTAAGGCGACGAACCCGGAGCTCTGCCGGACATTATACGCGAATAGTTCTCTATACCGCTGCAAAAGCCGGTTTCGAGAAGCATATCTATATCATAATTTGTTCTCTGTTCAATACGCTGAGCCTCAAGAAGCTTTCCCTTTGAAATAAAGTAATCAATTCTGTCCTTTAGCTCACGCCTGATTTCCTCAACAGCGTCTAAAAGCTTATCGCGAGAAACGATATAGTGAGAGGCCGGATAAATCGCCGCGTGCCTTAACGTTCCGAGTAATTCGCCTGTAAGGGGATTTATCTCCGAAATACGATCTATTTCGTCACCGAAAAATTCGACTCTGATTATTCTTTCGCTGGATGAGGCCGGAAAAATCTCAAGCGTATCTCCCCTGACCCGGAATTTATTTCTTGTAAAGCTCTCGTCGTTTCGCTCGTAATGAAGCTCTACCAGCTTCTTAATTAAATCGTTACGGTTTTTCTCCATACCCGGCCGAAGCGAAATAACCATATTGCGGTAATCGATAGGATCTCCCAAGCTGTATATACAGGAAACGGACGCGACTATAATAACGTCGCGTCTTTCCGAAAGCGCAAGAGTCGCGCTGTGTCTAAGCTTGTCGATTTCGTCGTTAATGGAGCTGTCCTTTTCTATATAGGTATCGGTCGTAGGAACATAAGCCTCCGGCTGGTAATAATCGTAATAAGATACGAAATACTCAACGGCGTTATCCGGAAAAAAAGACTGAAACTCCGAGCAAAGCTGCGCCGCCAGAGTTTTGTTGTGAGCGAGAATGAGCGTAGGCTTTTGTACGCGCTCGATCACATTCGCCATAGTAAAGGTTTTACCGGAGCCGGTTACACCTAAGAGCGTCTGATGACGGTTTCCGTCATTTATACTTTTTACGATCTCATCAATCGCCTGCGGCTGATCGCCGGTCGGCTTATAATCGGAATGGAGCTTAAATTCCATTTTAGTTTCTCCTTATCGAGAGAAAATTCTTTTTGCGAAACGACTGTTCGCCAGAGAAAAATATTCGTTGTCATTCAGAATAATGTGGTCAAGAAGTCTTACGTTGATGTTTTTTAATGACTCACAAATGAGAGCAGTGGTATCGAGATCCTTTGACGAAGGAAGAATCGAGCCGCGCGGATGATTGTGAGCCAATACCGCGCATTTTGCGTTATACGACAGTGAAAGCTCAAGAATTCTGCGCAAAGGAACGTCAGTTGAATTTATCGAGCCCTTCGAGATAACTCCCGAATAAAGCTCTCTGTCCTTAAAGTCGGTAAGAAGCAGATACAACGTCTCTTCAGAACGTCCGTAAAATCTCGGCATAAAATACTCGCCCAACTCGTTGAAATTAACCGTTTTATCCTTTACTAATGATTTATCGGTCATATAAAGCCTGTTTATCTGCGGAATCAGCTTTATCAGCGAAATCACGTTATCGGAATAGCCGAGTTGACGAAGATACTCGGGCTTAGCGTCGAATATACTTGAGATTGAGCCGAACTGTTCGAGGAGCTTATGAGCCATAGGGTTTGTATCCTTGTACGGAACAGCATAATACAGCATAAGTTCCAACGCCTCATGAGGCTCAAAGACATCCAAGCCCTCCCTGAGGAACTTTTCCCGCACACGCTGTCTGTGCCCCTTGTGAACGTTATCTGCCATAATACTACCCTCTTATTTTACTCCGTACTTCTCGTAATACGCGTCAATTGCGGTTTTCAGGGCGTCGTCAATAATAATCTTGCCCTTATATTCCTTATTATACAAATGCTCTACAACCTCGGCCATTGTAACAATAGCTGTAGTTTTAAGTCCGAATTTCTCCTCGATCTCGGCGAGGGCGGATTTTTCTCCAGTGCCTCTTTCCATACGATCAACAGAAACTACAAGGCCTATCGGATCAGCCTCCGCCTGAGACGCGATTATCGGAAGCGTCTCCCTGATTGAGGTTCCGGCTGTTGTTACGTCCTCAATAATAACAACTCTGTCGCCCGCAGAAATAGGACTTCCGAGCAGGATACCTTTGTCGCCGTGATCCTTAATCTCCTTGCGGTTGGAACAGTACTTTACATCCTTCCCGTATTTATCAGCGATTGCAATAGACGCGGTCACTGTAAGCGGAATTCCCTTATACGCAGGTCCGAAGAGGA
>CACYDK010000003.1 GCA_902773155.1 uncultured Ruminococcus sp. | reverse complement strand
CGCGGCAATGTTGTAAATCCCGATGATATTGTAAACGAGTACGGCGCCGATACAATGCGCCTCTACGAAATGTTCATAGGTGATTTCGAAAAGGCTGCTCCGTGGAGTCCGTCAAGCATCCGTGGATGCCGCAGATTTATTGAGCGTTTCTATAATTTACAGACTATCCTTACCGAAGGCGATGAGATCCGACCGGAGCTCGAGGGCTCATTCCATAAGACGATCAAAAAGGTAGGCGAGGATATCGAAAATATCAAGTTCAATACAGCTATTGCCGCTTTAATGGCTCTTATCAATGATGTGACCTCTTTTGGTTCAATCAATAAAAAAGAGCTTGCGATATTCTCGATCCTCCTCAATCCCTTCGCTCCACACGTTACCGAAGAGATATGGGACGTTTGTAAACTCGGAGAGGGAATTGTAGCCGAGCAGAGCTGGCCTGAGTACGACGAGAGCAAGTGCGTTGAGAACACAATCGAAATCGCCGTTCAGGTAAACGGACGTATCAAGGCAAAGCTCAACATCCCTGCCGAGGCTGCTCAGGACGAGGTGCTTTCAATGGCAAAGGCTGACGATAACGTTGCCAAGGCAATTGAAGGAAAGAATATCGTCAAGGAAATATATGTCAAGGGCAGAATTGTCAATATTGTTGTAAAATAATGATTATTTTGTTGTTCTTATCTCATTAATAATCAGTATTTTATATAGGTTGACTAAAATCTCAAAATAATATTAGTGCTTTTAAACTATTTTTTTGATAGCTATTGACATTTTATGTTAAGATGTTGTATAATACTACTTGCAGTATTTTGCAAATAATACCCATGCCATATGGCAGATGGGAGGGATATAGAAATGTCAGAGGTAAGGCTTAAAGAAAATGAATCTCTTGAAAGCGCTTTAAGAAGATTCAAAAAGCAGTGTGCCAGAGCCGGCGTTATTGCTGAGGTACGTAAAAGAGAGGCTTATGAAAAGCCCTCCGTTAAGCGTAAGAAAAAGTCCGAAGCAGCTCGTAAACGCAAGTATAGGTAAATAACATAAGCGGACAGAATCCTGTCCGCTTTTTCCTTTATGGAAGGAGACGATATCGTGAATAAAATATTGGTATTATTGGGTCCTAATCTTAACATGGTCGGTATACGCGAAAAAGGTGTATACGGCAGCGAGAGCAGCGAAAGTATCACTGAACAGATTAAGAGCTACGCTCTTGAAAACGGCTTTGAATGCGATGTTGTTCAGTCTAATTACGAGGGAACTCTGATCGATGAAATCCACAACTCGCGCGATAAATATGTCGGCGTTATAATAAACGCAGGAGCGCTCACTCATTACAGTTACGCTCTCAGAGACGCTATCGCTTGCGTAAATATTCCTTTTGTCGAAGTTCATATGTCCAATATCCATGCACGCGAAGAGTTCAGGCACAATTCCGTCATCGCTCCGGTTTGCGCAGGACAGATTTCAGGCTTTGGAAAAATCAGCTATTTACTCGGAATAAACGCTATAAAGGAAATGATATAATTGTCAATTCATCTCAACAGATTAAATAAGCTCAAAGAATCCATCCAAGATAAGTCTCAGGCTCTGCTTATAACAAACGAAATCAATATCTATTATTTTTCCGGATTTCAGCACAGCGAGGGAGCGATGCTCGTAACAATGGACGAAGCGTATCTTCTCGTTGATTTTCGTTATATTGAGGCTGCGAAAAAAATCGCTTCGGGCTGTAAGGTTATTATGTTCAAGTCGTTAAATAATTCGATTTTAGAATTATTAAAAGCGCATGGGATAAAAAACATTTTAATTGAAAACGATACTGTTACACTGTCTGCTTACCATCGTATAAATAAAGCGTTCAGCGAAGCCGGGGTTTCAGTGTGTTCTGACGACAGCTTAACAAAAGCAATACTTGATCTCCGTATTATCAAGGATGAACTCGAGATAGAATATCTTTATGAAGCACAGAAAATCACGGAAAAAGCTTATTTAGATGTGCTCAATTATGTACGTCCCGGTGTTTCTGAGCGCACAGTATCAATTGAGCTTGAGCATTTGATGAAGAAATACGGCGCTTCTCACGTTTCCTTCGACCTGATTACAATAACCGGCACAAAAACCTCGCTTCCGCACGGAGTACCGTCCAAAGATATCATAAAAGAGGGCGACTTCTTTACAATGGATATCGGTTCTCTGTTTGAAGGTTATCACAGCGATATGACCAGGACGGTTGCGGTAAAGAGCTGCAGCGACGAACAAAGGCGTATTTACGATATAGTTCTTAAAGCTCAGCTCACCGCGCTTTACGGGGTAAAAGCCGGAGTTAAGGCCGCGGATATCGACAAACTTGCGCGCGACGTTATTACAGACGCGGGCTATGGTGAAGCGTTCGGACATTCAACAGGCCACGGTGTGGGTCTGAACATCCACGAAGAGCCCTTTGTCTCGGCAAAGGGAGATAAGACTCTCTCGGAGAATATGGTTATTACCGTTGAACCCGGAATATACCTCGAAAACAGATTCGGAGTTCGTATAGAGGATATGGTTTTGGTAAAAGAAAACGGATTCGAAAATTTTGCTACCTTAAGTAAGGAACTAATTATCGTATAATACTTGCAATTTCCTTACATTTTATGT
>CACYDK010000002.1 GCA_902773155.1 uncultured Ruminococcus sp. | reverse complement strand
CAACTATCTCACCGACCTTAGAAAGGGCGATTATTTTTATATTCATGTTCTTGACCGAACTCTCAAGTACAAGGTTGACCAGATCAAGGTCGTATTGCCCGAGGTTACCAAGGATCTGTATACCGTACAGGGCAAGGACTACGTAACTCTGATGACCTGTACACCCTTTGGCGTCAATACCCACCGCCTTTTAGTCCGCGGTGAGCGTGTTAAGACTAACGAGAAAAAACGGGAGGTTTCCTCCGTAAAGGTAGTAGACGAGGGCGAGATCGTTCGAGGCTTCTATTTTGCCGGCTACAAAATCCCTTATCTTACCGCGTGGCTCGTTCTCGGAGGCTTTATTTTGGTCGTAGCGTCTTTGACCGCCTTTTCTGTTATAGGCGCGAGACGCCGCTCGAAAAAGGCTTCAAAAGAGGTAAAAGAAGATGCGTAAGTTTATTCTTATTCTGTCCGCTCTGCTTTTGGTTGCCGGATTGGTGTTCCTGCTTTTCGAGCCTGTTTCCGTTCAGGTCGAGAAGATCAAGGCAAACAACGCCGCCGACGACTTCGACAGAATGATCGAAAGCATCGAGAAGCAGAGCAAATCCAAGAAAAAAGCCTCGGAACAAAACAGCGGCGATTCAGAGCCGGAGTATTCCTACTCGGTCTCAGGCCCCACTCAAAAGCAAATTAAACGCCTAAAGCGCGACAGTATCGCCTACAATAAATCTATAGTAAACAACCAGTTCACCGTCGACACCAGCGATTTTACCTCGGCGGCGCTCAAACTTGGAAACTACGGGATCACCGACAACGTTTACGGTTACGTTTCGGCTCCTTCTATCGGAATGAGGCTTCCGGTATACCTCGGCGCCAGCGATTCGGCTATGAATTACGGAGCCGCTCACCTGATGAACACCTCGCTCCCGGTAGATATGACCGACACGAACTGCGCTATCGCGGGTCATACCGGATATTTCGGCCGCGTGTTCTTCGATAATATCCGCTATCTGGGAATAGGGGACACGGTGAGCTTTAGAAACTACTGGCAGACCGTAAACTACAAAGTAATAAAAAAGAAAACCGTCTCCCCTAAGGATACAAGAGATTACGTTATCCAGCCCGGAAGACGTATGATGGTGCTTATCACCTGTGTAAGCAACGGAAAGGGCGGCTTTGACCGCTGCATTGTCATTTGTGAAAAATAGTTGGTGCGTTTATGTTTAAGAAGATACAGAGCATTGACGATAAGGTAATTGATAATATTATCAAGATCCGCTCTCCTCTTAAAAATAAAATAATGATCGCCGCTTCTTCTGCGGGAAATCTGGGCATTATCTGGTTCGTAATATGCCTGCCGTTCCTGATTTACGCTCCGTGGAGGCTTACGGGAGTAAATATTATATTTGCTCTCGGATTTACTCAGCTGATTTGCGAGGTCATGCTCAAGCACATTGTCCGCCGCGAGCGGCCTGTGTGGAGCCTGCCGGACGAGGAGCAGCTTATCCACCGCCCTAAGTACTATTCGTTCCCGTCGGGGCATACCTCAGCCTCCTTCTGCGTTGTGGCGGTATCGCTTCTTCGCGCTCCGTGGCCTGTGACGCTCATTGTGCTGTTTTGCGCTATAATGGTATCCTCCTCGCGGGTATATCTCAGAGTACATTATCTGTCCGACGTTGTTGTCGGAATGATCCTCGGGCTTCTATGCGGAAGCACCTCGGTGGCTATTTTTAATCAGGTAGTACAAAACTTTACTAAATAAGAAAACCGGCCGTATTTTTTACGACCGGTTATTTTGTATTCTCTATTGTGAGCTTAACCGCGGACTTAAGCTTGTCGAGATAGCTTGTTCCCGGGGCGAAGCTCCGTATTTCGAGGCGTTTCGGTTTTATATTGCTCGCGCCGGGCAGGGTGTGCATACGCATATCGATGTCCTGCTCTTTTACAAGGGTGAAAAGGTCGGATATGCTTTCGGCCTTGTCAACGGCCTCTATAAGCTCGTCCTTGCTCATGATCGTGTTTTCAACGGTTAGTCTGACCGCGGCCTTGAGCTTATCGAGATAGCTTGTACCCGGAGGGAAGGAGCGGATCTCGAGCCGTTTAGGTTTTATGTTGCTTGCTCCGGGGAGCGTATGCATACGCATATTAATGTTTTGCTCCTTAACGAGCTTGAAGAGGTCGGATATAGTTTCGGCGTTATCTATCGCTCTCAGGAGCTCTCTAACGCCCATTTTAACAGCCAAAATCCACACCTCCTCATTATACTGTAGTAAATAATTATACTGTAATTTCATCAATAAATCAATAGCAAAAATACAATGATATGTTTACTTAATCCCGTAATTATGGTATGATTTTCATAAAGGATAATAGGCAATACCGCATAATTCACGGCGTGCGCTTTGCTTGAATTATATTGTCCCAAAAAGTATGAGGTTAAGATATGAAAAAGCTTGTGATATTGTTTGCAATAGTGTTTGTAATTGGATTGTTTACGTCATGTTCGGGCGGTAATGACCCGACCCGGCCCGCTATGACAGAGGCTTCGACGGCTCCGAAAACCGAGCCCGAGACCAAACCGGGCGAGTACAGCACTGATGAGGACGGCTTTCTGACATACGAGAGCGAGCTTCTGTCGTCCGAGAGAGGAATAGACGTCAGCTCATATAGCGGTGATATCGACTGGAAAAAGGTCGCCGCTCAGGGAATAAAAAACGCTATGATCCGTATCGGCGGACGCGGCTACGGCGATGAGGGCGTGCTCTATCCGGATGATAACTCGCTGAAAAATATCAGAGAGGCTAAGAAGAACGGAATAAAGGTCGGCGGCTATTTTTACAGTCAGGCCGTAAGCGCGGATGAGGCCGCCGAGGAGGCGGAGTTTGCCGTAAAAGCATTGGCAGGCGAGAGCCTTGAGCTTCCTGTTGCCTACGATTTTGAGTACATCGAGGACGATGACGCCCGAACCGACGGCGTTAAGCCCTCCTCGGTCTCAACACTCGCCAATGCGTTCTGCAAAACGATGAAAAAAGCCGGATATAAAGCGACGGTTTACGGCTATTCGGAGGATTTCGGCACAAAATACGAGCCGGAAAAGCTAAAATACAGCGATGGCATTTGGCTCGCCGATTATGATAACCGACCTGAGATCGACGATAACATAAGGATATTCCAGTATTCCAAGGACGGAAAAGTCGATGGGATCGAGGGGAGCGTTGATCTCGACCTGTTTATAATCGAAAAGTGATCAGTATAAGACAATAAGGCCGGAACCGATTTGCTTTTGCAAAAGGTTCCGGCCTTTTTTCGTTAAGGCTTGTGATTGAAGGTTGGTACCATTACGGTCAGCAGCTCGACGACCTCGCCGCTTTGGTTGGCCTCGGCGAGCTTTTTGAGCTCGTCTAGCTGAGTCAGAAGCACGGACGGGTCGATTTTTAGCTGATTACCAATGAAAATCTTCTTGTTTGCGGTCTGCTTGAGTCCCTCCTCGTCCATGAGAAGCTCCTCAAACAGCTTTTCGCCGGGACGAAGTCCGGTGAACTTGATCTCGATCTCGTCGTAAGGAACCTTTCCGTACATGCGAATAAGGTTCTCGGCGAGGGTGACGATCTTGACAGGCTTGCCCATATCGAGCACAAAAATCTCTCCGCCGTGAGCCATCGCTCCGGCCTCGAGTACGAGCGAAACCGCCTCGGGAATGGTCATAAAGTAGCGGATCACATCCGGATGAGTGACCGTAACCGGTTTTCCGCTCTCGATTTGCTTTCTGAAAAGCGGAATAACCGAGCCGTTGGAGCCGAGTACATTTCCAAAGCGCGTCGTTACAAACTCGGTGTGGTCGCTGTTCTGCGCCATATACTCGATGATCATCTCGCATACGCGCTTGGTACAGCCCATAACGTTGGTCGGATTAACGGCCTTGTCTGTGGAAATCATAACGAACTTGTCAGCCTTGTATAGCTTAGCCAGAGTCGCTACGTTGAAGGTGCCGAACACATTGTTCTTAACAGCTTCCTCGGGAACGGTTTCCATGAGCGGAACGTGTTTATGAGCCGCCGCGTGGAATACCAGATCGGGGCGGTATTCCTTGAAAACAGCCTCCATCTTGTCGTAATCACGTACAGAGCATATCAGAGTAACAAGGTCTACGGTATCGCCGTATTCCATCAGAACTTCCTGCTGAACCTCGTAGGCGTTATTTTCGTAGATATCGAGGATGATTATTTTCTTAGGGGAGTATCGGGCTATCTGTCTTACAAGCTCAGAGCCGATCGAACCGCCTCCGCCCGTTACCAGGCAAACCTTTCCGGCGATGTATTCTCTAATGTTCGATTTGTCGAATTCTATCGGTTCGCGTCCGAGTAAGTCCTCAAGCCTGATGTCGGTGGCCTGAGATATAAGCCCGGAGTGCTCGCTGTCAAAAATCAGGTTTGCGAGATAGGGGATAACCTTGATCTCGCATCCGGTTTTTGAGCAGATCTCGAGGATCCGCACGCGATCCTCCTCCGAACAGGACGGTATCGCGAAGATTATCAAGTCCACGACAAAGCTAGCGCACAGATCCGGGATATCGTTGGTAGAGCCCAGAACTTTCTTTCCGTGAACCCTGGTGTTGATTTTTGAAATGTCGTCGTCAACCATTCCGACGACCTCAAGTCCGTGCCAGGGATTGTTGGCGTCGTATTGCGCTCCCTCAAGCTCGGTGAGGATTAGGTTGGCGGCTTGTCCCGCGCCTACAACAAGTGTGCGCTTACAGCGGTCGTGGGCTCCGGCGTCGGTGAGAACAAGGAAGGACTTTCGGAAAAGAAAGCGGAACGACAATACTCCAAAGGTCGTAATTATATAATTGGTCAGGAAGAACAGCTTTGAAAACTGTTTTCCGAAAACAACGAACATTACTATCGAGAACAGCTCGCCGATAAACATAGCCGCGGCGCAGACTGCGTAATCCCTGAGCTTGAAGAATCTCCACAGCTTAGAGTAGCATCCGAACGCGAACTGAACCAGCACGCACATAATGATATCTGCGATAATTATATAGCCGAGCCCTTTTGCCCCCTGAACATAAGCAGGAGCGACAAGAGAGAAAAAGAAGTTTGTTATCAGGGTGCCGATCACTATAATGAAAATATCGGAGAGTGCAAGCACAAGCTTGCGGTAGTTGAAGTTTTTCAATTGAGCTCTCCTCCTTTTCTTGTTTTGTCAAAATACATACTATATCTTAATAATTATAGATAATAGCGCTAAAAAAGTCAATATATTTATTATATTGTTTGAAATATATAATTGATTATTGGTCAATATGTATATTTTTCATTTGATAAAATGTTGATTTTGACGGTTAGCTTTTTGGTTCTTGACATCCAATGCCGTCGCATATAAAATAAGTAAAGAGGCGTAAAATGAGAAAACGAACTATGATTATTCTGATTATTCTTTTTATTGCGGCGGCGTTTATACTTGGAGATATAATTATTTCTGAGAATTATCTGACCGTCAACCGATATGAAATCGAGAATAAAAAAACTGACGCTGAATTCAGGGCGGTGCTGCTTTCGGATCTTCATAACCGGGAGTACGGAGAGAACAACGCCGACCTGCTCAGGAAGGTTAGCGAGCAGAAGCCGGACGTGATTTTTACTACCGGCGACTTTGTCACGAAAATATATCCCCAGCGTGAGGTAGGAATAAAGCTTTTGAAAAACCTTTGCGGTATCGCTCCGGTTTATTCTGTGCTCGGAAACCACGAGCTGGGCTACGAGGATTATGACGGATTGATTTCCGATATCAAGGCCTCGGGCGCGACCCTTCTCGACAACGATTTGGACGAGGTGAAGGTTAGGGGAGACGTAATCAATGTCGGCGGACTGACGGATTTCCCGTATTATGAGTATAACGGCTCTGAATACAATAATCCGGAAGCCGTGTTTCTCGATAAATTCATAGAGGGCGAAAAAAGCCGCTTTTCGGTGCTCCTTGTTCACCAGCCGGAGTGTTTTATGTGGGGACTCGACAAAAAACAGATCGATCTTATGCTGTGTGGGCATACTCACGGTGGTATCGTGAGACTTCCGTTTTTGGGCGGACTTTTCGCTCCGAATCAGGGCTTGCTCGGTCAAGACGGCATTCTGCCAAAATATACCAAGGGATATTATGAAAGCGAAACGGCCAGGATGATCATCACCGGCGGACTCGGCAACGAGGTTCCGGTTCCAAGGTTCAACAATCCGCCGGAGATTTGCGTTATTGACGTGGTAAAAAAGTGATAGTATCCTTGTTATAGGTTTGTTATGTCTTACGAATTGACTATAGATTTAAAAATAAAAATGATGTAAAATAGTGTTGTGATTATATAAAAAGCGGGGTGTGGCAATATGATGAATATCTACAAAACCGAGAACGGAGTGCTCAACGAGGTTGAAGAGCTCCAGCCCGGAATCTGGGTCAAGATGACCACTCCCGACGCCGAGGAGAGCCAGCACATCGTCGACCATTACGGAATTGACTACAGCGACCTTGTTGCCGCTCTGGACGACGAGGAAAGCTCGCGTATCGAGGTTGAGGACAGCTATACCCTGATCCTCGTCGATATCCCGATCACAGAGGTCAGGAACGACGAGGAATACTACACTACGATCCCGCTCGGGATAATCGTTACGGCGGACGCGGTAATTACCGTTTGCCGTCAGGAGGTTGAGATTTTCGAGAAGAACCTCCGCTTTAAAATGCGCAATTTCAGCACAGGCAAGAAGATGCGCTTTGTTTATCATATCCTTTACAGCATAGCGAAGCTCTATCTTTACGACCTTCGCAACATCGACAAGGACAGAACCGAGATCGAAGAGCGCGCCGGAAAGGGTACGCTCGACACCGATATCATCTCGCTCCATGAGCTCGAGTCGTCGCTTGTGTATTTTGCAACCTCGCTAAGAGCCAATAATATGGTGATTACCCGGTTGATGCGGCAGAATGTATATCCCGAGGACGAGGAGCTTATCGAGGATACCATTATAGAGAACAATCAGGCTATAGAGATGACTACCATTTACCGAGATATCATCGACTCGACCCGAGAGCTTATTTCCGCGGTTATGGACAACAGGCTCAACAACGTGATGAAATACCTCACCTCTATTACTATAGTAATGGCGATTCCCACGATTATTTCCGGAATATACGGAATGAACGTCAAGTGGCTGCCTTTTGCCGGAACCGTACACGGCTTCGGAATAGTCTGTTTAGCCACTCTTATAATCTGTATCATAACGATGTTTTGGCTCAAACACAAGAAAATGTTGTAACTCTCCGGGATCTGCCCTGAAAGCGCGGGCAGATCCCTTTTTTTGAAAAAATGAAGAATAGATCTGTTTTGAAAAACAAATATTTCGCGTATTTCGGTGCGGTTCTTTGCACGGCGCTGTGGGGGACGGCTTTCCCGCTGATAAAGCTCGGCTATGAGCGGCTTTCGATTTCCGGAGTCAATTCCAAGCTCCTTTTTGCAGGCGAGAGATTTACGCTCGCCGGATTGATAGTGTTGCTTTTCGGTCTTGCGTTCTATCGCAAGTTTCCGCTTCCGGGGAAAGACGACATCGCGCCCGTTGCGTCTCTGGGATTGGTGCAGACCGCCCTGCAGTACCTTTTCGCGTACATCGGCGTAGGCCTTACAACGGCCTCTAACACCTCGATGATAACCGGTAGCGTGTCGATGATTTCGATCCTTATGGCGGCTGTTTTCTTTCGCTCGGACAGGCTTACAGTCCCGAAAACGCTCGGCTGTATCATCGGCTTTGCCGGAATAATCGTCGTGAACATCACCGATATCGGATTTGGTTCGATGACCGTTCTGGGCGACGCTGTTGTACTTCTTTCGGCTTTCTGCGGAGCCGGAGGAAACATCATAACAAAAAAGATTTCAAAAAACCGGGATCCGCTTACGCTCACGGCTTATCAGCTGATTTTCGGAGGAGTTTTACTAATGCTCGCCGGCTTGCTCACGGGCGGAAAAACAGATTTTTGCGAACCCTCGGGCGCGCTCATTCTGATCTGGCTTGCGCTTGTCTCGTCGATAAGCTTCCTTTTGTGGACAGCGCTTTTGAGGTATCACCCCGTGAGCCGGATAACCGTATTTTCGCTTTTGATCCCGATCTTCGGCACGCTCTGGTCGGGCTTGCTTCTGGGCGAAAGTATTATGAGGGCTGAGGTCATCGTCGCGCTTCTGCTCATTACTCCGGGGATCGCGCTTGT
>CACYDK010000001.1 GCA_902773155.1 uncultured Ruminococcus sp. | reverse complement strand
TATCGCGACGGCAACAGTTTCCGCTAACGATATCGAAAACGTTGATCTCGAAAACGTTACCGTAGCGGATGTACTCAAAGCTGTAAACAAGAACGATAACATCGATATCGTCGGTATTGAAAACGGCTACGTTAGCGAAATAAACGGCGAAAAAGCCGGTCAGTTCGGCGGCTGGGACGGTTGGTACTATGCCGTTAACGGTAATATCGCTGACAAGGGTATTGCCGATTATAAGGTTACCGGAAGCAGCGATATCGTCCTCTATTACGGCGGATTCCCCTGTCAGTATCCCGTAGGCGATTATTCAAAGGCCGCTATGGGCGTAATGACCTTTAACAGCTATGACGCCGAGTATGACGCCGAGGGCAACGCGACCTACGACTGGGCTCCTGTTGCCGGAGCTACCGTAACACTCAACGGCGACGAGTATACAACCGACGAGATCGGCATGATCAACTACGACACCGCAAAATACGAGGGCATCGTAAAGGTTCAGATTTCCAAGACCGACGCCAGCGGAGCGCCTGCTGTATGCCGTTTTTCAGAGAATGAATCCGTTACCTTCGCTGTAAAGCCGACTTCTGATACTACCGCAAAGACAGTTCAGACCTTAAAAATAACCTGTAAGGAATCTTATGCTGTCAGCGAGAAAAAGCTCAGTAATAAGAGCGTGTCCTTCAAGGCAGTTAAGGCTTCCGCAAATGGAAAGGTAAGCTGCAAGATCACCAAGATATCTAAGAAAACCAAGAAAATCACGATCAGCAAAAATGGCAAAATTACCCTCAAAAAGGGACTGAAAAAGGGTAACTATACCGTAACGGTAAAGGTTACCGCCGCCGCTACCAAGAAGTTTTTAAAGAAAAGCTCAAACGTAAAGATAAAGATAAAGGTTAAAAAATAAGGTGAAATCATGAGAATACTGAAAAGGGTTACAGCGTTTATATCGGTCATTATACTGGCCGCAGTTGTACCCTTTTCAGCCTCGGCTATTGCTGAAAGCACTCTCGACAACGTTAAAAACGCCGTCGAGGGTGTTATTTCATATAAATGCGGCGAGCTTTTATGCGATTCGGACGAGCTTTTCGATAGACTCAGCGAAAACGCCGGCGACTATTCGGCCGATTGGTACTACATCGCCCTGTCGCGCTGTGGCTATAATTCCAATAAAGAAAAAAGCGTTGCCGCGCTGAAAACAGCTGTCGAGGAATTCTACAACCGCGGGCTCGAGCGCGTACCCGTTACTGATATGCAGAGAATCGCGTTCGTGCTGTCTCTGCTGGGTGTGAATATCACCGAGGTCAACGGTCACAATCTGCTTGCGGATTGCACCTATAACCGCGCCCAATACCGTCCGCTTGACGCTCAGGGGCTCAACTCACTGTCGTTTGCGCTTTTGCTCCTCGATTCAGGTAACTACACCGTGCCCCAAAACGCCGTCGATTCAAAGGCGAACATCATAGATCGTATACTTAGCCTCGAGCTTGAAAGCGGAGGCTTCGCGCTTTTCGGAAAAGGCGCGGACATCGACATAACCTCAATCGTTTTGCAGGCTCTCGCGCCCTATAAAACCGACGAGAGGGTCAGTCCGGTTATCGAGAGAGCGGTTAAAATTCTTTCGGAACGCCAGACGGACAGCGGAAGCTACAAGTCCTTCGCCGCGAAATGCTCTGCCGAAACCACGGCTCAGGCGGTGATCGCGCTTTGCTCGCTCGGAATCGACCCGGACGGTGACGAGAGGTTTGTCAAAAACGGACAGAGTGCTCTCGACGGCCTTATGACGTTTCGGCTTTCAAGCGGAGCTTTCTCTCATTTTGACGACGGAAACGCCGACAATATGGCGACATACCAGAGCCTCTGCGCTCTTGTGGCGGTAAAACGCTTCGCCGAGGGGAGAGAGAGCTTCTACGATTTTGGAATCAAAATTCCAATAGAGAATAATAAACACTCTTCCGTTGAAAAAGAGTCTGCGGCGGAAAAGAAAAATAATTCTAATAAAGAAGTAAAATCTGCCGAGCCCGTTACAGAAACCGAGCCCGCGGCTCCTACCGAAGCGGAAAGATCGACCGATGCTCAGCCGCCTAAAAAGAAGGCGAAGTACAAAAAAGAATCCAAACCGAAAAACGAAGAAATCACAGCTATGACCGAGCCCGTCTCGGATGATGAAAAGCCGACCTTGGCTGAAATAAAAACCACGGAAAAGGCTTTGACGTCCGAAAAAAAGAGCAACGACTTGATCTACATAGATTTCGCGGCCATCTTCGCCGCATATATTGTGGTTTACTTAATAAAGAGAGGTAAAAAATGAAAAGGCTGATACTGATAACGGCGGTAATTCTGACTCTCTGTTCGTGTTCGATAAAGCTCGCCGACGATTACTACGGCTCGAAGTCCGACGGAGAACTGAGCGCGGTGATATCGATAAACTGTTCGACGGCTGATGACCGCGGAAAACACGACGGCGCCGAGATACTCGGCGACTATTCGGTCAAGATAGACGAGAGCGCGACCGTGTTCGACGCTCTCAAAAACGCCTGCAGAGATAACAGGATCCAGCTCGATTTCAAGGGCTCGGGTGATTCGGTTTATGTGAGCGGTATCGACTATCTCTACGAGTTCGACTGCGGTTCCCTGTCCGGCTGGGAATACAGCGTCGACGGCGTGTTCCCAAGCGTCGGCTGTAACGCCTTCAAGCTGAAGGGCGGCGAAAAGATCAGCTGGCTTTATACCTGTGATTTGGGTGAGGATATAGGAAATAAGTATCGGGAGGATTAATGTGAAAGCGTTTCGGGATTTGCACCCGGCTTGCGCCACGGTGTATTTTTTAGCTGTGCTGATAATAGCGGGTTTCTCGTTTAATCCGTTTTTTCTCGTGCCGCTGTTTTTCGGAACTCTTTTGTTCTACGGTTCTGTAAAGGGCTGTAAAAGAGCATTTTCCTCCGGACTCAAGCTCTTGCTCCTGATCGTTGTTATCGCCGCTGTCAATCCGCTTTTTTCTCACAACGGCGCTACAGTGCTCTTCTTTTTAAACGACAGCCGTATAACGCTCGAGGCCTTGATTTACGGCGGAGTACTGGGCTTGGCTGCGGCCGACGCAGTGCTCATATTTATGTGCGTCAATACCGTTTTCGACAGTGAACGGATCATATATTTATTCGGTAGATATATGCCGAATATAGGCCTTGTTATTTCGATGGCCCTGGGCTTTGTTCCAAAGCTTCGCGCTATGTACGCGAGCGTCTCGAGCGCCCAGAGGGGTCTGCAAAAGAGCCGCGTAAAGCGCGCGCTGCGGTGCTTTTCGGCGGTTATAACCCAGAGCATGGAGGGAGCTATCATAACCTCCGACAGTATGCGCAGCCGCGGCTACGGAACGGGAAAGAGGACTTTTTTTAACCGATTCAGGGTTTTCCCGAGGGACTTGATCTTCGGCAGCCTGTTTATCGTTCTTTTCACGCTTTCGATACTGCCGCTTATTTTGGGCGATACAGCCTTTGTGATATATCCGGTCACGCGCTTTTCCGCAAAAGGTATTATGTCGGGTTTCGGCTTGAGCGCGTCTGCCGTTCTCGCGTTTTTTCCATTTTTGTATGAGCTTACGGAGGGTTTAAAATGGAAGTATTCAATATCAAAAATTTAAGCTTTTCGTATAACGGAGCCGAGGAAAAGGCATTGAACGAAATCAGCCTGAGAGTAAACGAGGGCGAGATGCTACTGATTATCGGCGAGTCAGGATGCGGAAAGACTACCCTCCTGAAAATGCTGAAAAAGGAGCTGACCCCCCGCGGAAAACTCGATGGAGAAATTTTATTTATGGGCGGGCCGCTTGAAAAACTCACCCCAAGGGAAAGCGCCGAGAAAATCGGCTATCTTATGCAGGAAACGGATTTTCAGCTCGTGACCGACAGGGTCTACAGCGAGCTTGCGTTCGGGCCGGAGAGCCTGGGTGTAAGTAAGGAGATCATCCGGGCGAGAGTCGCTGAATTCGCTTCCTGCTTCGGGCTTTCAGAGCTGTTTTCGCGCGAGGTCAATACTCTTTCCGGCGGTCAAAAGCAACTTCTCAACCTTGCTTCCGTTATGCTGACCGGACCCGGGGTGATTATTCTGGACGAGCCGCTTTCTCAGCTCGACCCGATTTCGTCGGTGGAGTTTATCAATACGGTGCGGCGCATAAACCGCGAGCTCGGTACGACAGTGATAATTGCCGAGCATCATCTTGAGGAGGTTTTTTCGCTTGCTGACCGCGTTGTTTATATGGAAAACGGCCGGATAGCCGACATCGGCCGTCCCGGCGAAATCTGCTCCAGGCTTGCGGATAAGCGTATCGGGCTGACTCTCCCCGCTCCGGCGAGGGTCTTTAACGGTCTGAGATTGTCCGGCTCAGCTCCGCTTACGGTCAAAGAGGGTCGGGAGCTACTTAGGAATCACAGCTTTTCCGATTGTGCAGAAGCGAGTTATAATTCTAATAAAGAAATTACTCTCCGAGCCAAGAATCTCTTTTTTCGTTATGAAAAGAATGGCTCCGACGTCCTTCGCGGACTCGATTTCTCAGCGGCAAAAGGCGCGATCTACGCTGTAGCCGGGGAAAACGGAAGCGGAAAGTCTACCCTTCTGCGCTTGCTTTCGGGTGAACTCAGGGCGTACCGGGGAAAAGTCGAAAACAAAAACCGAACCGCGTATCTTCCGCAGAATCCGCGCGACGCCTTCGTACGCGATAGCTTGAAGGATGATTTTTCCGAGATCAATAATTCTTATTTAGAATTATGTGAACGGTTCGGCATCGTTGAGCTGTTGAATCGACATCCCTATGATCTGAGCGGGGGAGAGCTCCAGCGCGCGGCCATAGTAAAGTGCCTTTTGACCAGCCCGGAGGTTCTGCTTCTCGACGAGCCGACCAAGGGACTGGACTCCTTCTCAAAGCGCGGACTCGGCGAATTGCTTCGCGAGATAGCGGCCGGCGGCGTAACGGTCGTAATCGTTACTCACGACCTCGAATTTGCCGCCTGTTATTCGGATCATTGCGGGCTCTTGTTTGACGGCTTGATAATCTCACAGCTCCCTTCGCGCCGATTCTTCCGCGAAAACACCTTCTATACCACGGTTGCCGTAAGGATGTCACGCGGGATTCTTGACGGCGCGGTTACTGCCGATGACATCATTAAGAGGGCGTTATGAATAAAAAAACTATAGCCTACATAT